>NZBH01000001.1 GCA_002687815.1 archaeon
AACCAGTTAAAACTTCTATATGTTGGTTCTTCACCTTCTTCCTCTTTCTCCAAAGTTAAGTCTAATAATTGATAACCAAAGGAAATATTTTCTCTAATTCCATCTACTATGTCTTGAAATACCTCTGCACCTCTACCAACTTTAGAGAACATTAGTTTTGCTAGTCCTCTTCCGTTCTCGATTTTAGCACCTACAACCTTTCCTATTTGGCTTCCTTGGTGGTCTTCTAAAACAGCGGCTCCGTTATTAAGTCTGCTTAAATCTACCGACTTTGCATTATGGTCTAAAATTTCTGTACCAAAATATCTTGATACTGGTTCCTCACTTGAAAAACTTACCTCTACTGTTCTAGCTTCTTCGTCAATATTACCGCTTTGAATATTGAGATTTCTAAATTGACTTTTATTTACTTTCATGTTAATTGATTTTCGTCAGGCTCTATAGCCTCAGTTTGTGGTTGGTTGTTTCCTTCTTCATCAACCTTCCCTAAATTCATTGGTACATATCGAGCATCTCCACCCTCAAAAGGATTCATATTCTCTCTAGCTCTTATCTCATTTGCTGACATAGCACCAATATTAAATAATGTTCTATAACTCTCTGTTCTTGTTTTAATATCTCCACGTAGTAACCCGTCTAAATTCATTTCAAACCAAACGCTTCGCTTCTCTGTTTCTCTTAATAACTTTCTTGTTAGTTCTTGTTCTATAGATATCACATAGGGCATTAAAGAGTGTCTAACAAAATTTAAATCCTGTTGCTCTAAGTTACTAAATGTAGCTCTTGAAAGGTCTTTAAGTTTGTCTGGTGGTAAATTAAACCACCTTGCAACATCCTCTATATTGAAGCGTCTAGTTTCTAAGAACTGTGCATTATCAGGCGGTATAGAAATAGGCTGATACTTTAGCCCTTCTTCTAAGATTAGAGGTTTGCTTGCGTTTGCTAGTCCTCCGTTAGAATCATTAAAAGAGTTTTTAAGATTGTTAAATGCTTTATCACTTAGTTTCTCATCCGTTTGTAATACTCCTGACATTGAAGCACCATTACCAAAGAATCTATTACCAAACTCTTCCGCTGCTGCTCCTAGTTCTAGGTTTTCTTTAGCACAATCAATAACACTTTTTCCTATTACCGTATCGCCTTGACCTCTAAAATGTAGTACGTTTGATTGGTCTAAAATAATATCATCTGAGTTTTCCATCTTAATAGTGTAAACTAATACACCCTCAATTATGTCTACTTCTACTTTACTAGGATGAACTGGTAAAAGTGATTTAGGTCTAAACGAACCTTTATGAAATTCTATAATTGAGAAAGAGTTACCCCATAAAAGTAACTCAGGAACTACTATCTGCCTAAATGTATTAACAGTCATTAACTTATTAGGCTCTCTTGATAGTAAAGGATAAACGGGGTGCTTTTTATACTTCTCTTTTGTGCTTCCTGTTTCTCTCATTATATGAACAGGTAGAGAACTTATAGCATCTGAATATACTTTGACCGCAGCATAAACACCGCTTATAGTTAATGCGTTTTGTTTAGAGATTGTTTTTCCGCTCTTTCCTCGACCTGTTACAAAGTCATCCCACTTACCAGCTAACCAATCATCATTAGGTGATGTTGACCGTTCTCCGTTCCATTCTCCAGTTGTAAACCAAGATTTTAACCCCATAAATTATGATTGTACCACGTTACTTAACATGGTTTAATACGCAAAGTTAATTAAATAGTTTGTTATAAAGTGAAAAAAAGATAAAAAAATAAAAGGTCAAATAACCTCCACAGTAATTTAACCTTTTTTAAAAATAAGTATTAATAAAAATTCCTATGCTATAAGTTCTCTACCTGTTCATATTTCTCTCATTATATGAACAGGTAGAGAACTTACACAAATATAACATTTATTTTTTATTTACAAAAAGTTTCATTAACTATTTTTGTTTCAAACCCATCGTTATTATGTTTTCTATCCCAAATAGTATCCTCTACAAATTGATATTGGATATATCCCTTTTTATGTTTTAATACCCATATAGGAATATTCAAACTGTCAGCATAAATACTAAACCATATATCGGCAAGATTAGGCTTCTTAAAAACGCTCATTGGTGGTTTAATCGTTTCTACATTAAATCCAAGTACACCAGTTCCACAAATCATTACTGGCTTATTATATTTCACTTCGTCTAAACACCTATATCTGTATGATGGTTCTTTGTAGTAGCTAGTTATTGGAAATGATTTAAACGTTCTACCATGATGAGAAACCACACCAAACTCGTCTATTGCTTTCTTCATATCCTCAGCATAAGTATCTCCAACTATTAAATCGTCATCTAAAAATAAAGCGTATCCTTCTGTTTGTTCTTGCACAAACCAAAACTTTGAAGAATCTCCTAGACTATTATCCCCTAGAATGTAGTTTACTTTTGGGTCTGGATAAGGATTAGATTTGTAGTTATTAAGATAAAGGTTTACTTCATCTACTTGGTCTATGATTGAGTTAATAGTGTTTATTAAGAGGTCAACACGCTCCACTAAAGAGGCTATGTTAACGGTAATTTTTTTGCTTACCATGTTTTCTTCGTTATATGCCCACTGTGCAATAGGGTTACTTCGTCATGTCCTTTGGCTGGCACTTTCATATTCCTTAACTCTTCTGTCATAACTTATTAGTTTTTCTTTCTGTTGGATTCATTAAACTTTTATTATTACCGATGTGTTCCACCATTTCTTCCTTCACGTTGTATAGATTCCATCTAGTATAGAATAAATGACTGAGTTTAGAACCCACACCACTTGATAAGTTAGGGTTCTTTCTCCATCTATCAGGATAAATTGGATCAATAATAGCTCTATCAATAAAATTTTTATCACATATAAACGCCATATCAGTCCACTGTGTTTTAATTACATTACCACAATCAACGGGTTCTACCGCTGTAAAACATGGCTTCTTTGCTCTCTTAGGATTAGAGAAGGATAGACAAATCTTTTTATCATCATCTATCCCCTCATACATATTGACCGCTTTATTTACAAAGTCCTCACATAGTTTAGAATCATCTGCTAAAAAAATATAATAATCATAATCTGTTTTCCTTAAGTCCTCAAAGATTCTGTTAAACTTTATCCATGCTTTCTTTTTACCATGATTCTCTTGAAAGTGGTAGAAGGTAGTTTTGTTATCCCACTTATAAATGTTTTCTATCTTAAAGTTAGAGCAATCATCCCACACTTTTATATCGCAATTATCTAACTGGTCGATAAGATTAAGTAACATCTTAGGGCGATTGTAGCTTGTTATGTTAACTAATACTTTACTCATTAATTACTGCTACTAAATCTGATTCTCTCATTACTAAACAATCTTCACCTTCTATTGTCATTGGTGTTCCTGCATACTTAGTAAACAAAATTATATCTCCCACCTTTACTTGTGGTTCTTCAATTAGTCCTACTGCTAGAACCTCGCCTTTTAATGGTTTCTCTTTTGCAGTATCAGGGATTATTATATTACCTACTTTGTTTTCTTCTTCAATAGGTTTTATTAATACTCTGTCTGCTAGTGGTTGTACTTTATCCATGTTTATAAATTAATCAACGTATCTTATACTGTTCGCTAAATTCTCTTTAATAGTATTGAATTGCTGTCTTAACACTATTTCAGTCCTAGAATCATATCTAACCGTTTCTGGTGGATATCTAATGATTTCTACTGGTTTCATCTCTCCATGAAACAAAACTAAGCCATCCTTAATTAACTCAATCTCTACTTCTTCGTTTATTTCTATTGTTATCTTCTTCATGTTTCTGTTTTTAACTCTAGGTATTAATAGAAGGGTTATTAAACTACCAATACTTTCGAGTTCCCAAATTAAATTTTTAACAAATATAACAATAATTTATTTAATCAGAACTACATTGAACATCACAAAGAATATTTATGTCAGCTTTGATTATTTAACCATGCATTAATCTTCAACTTTCGCAACCGTAAAAACAGGTTTGATTGTTGTGCATTATTGCACGAATTAATTAATTATATTTTAAAGAACGTTTAACACCTTTTTATAATCTTTATAATAATCTTCGCCATACTTCTCAATATTGTCGTAGATTTCTTTTCTTAACTCTATTGCTTCTTGCTTGGATTTGTAATATCCAAAACTAATCCGCTTTTTATTTATACATACTCTTACTTGATAACTGTCATTATTAGCATCGTATCTTACACCGTTTCCACTCCTACCTCTCCTTTCAATTCTTGGTGCTATTTCAATTTCTTGTTTTTCTGCTAATGGCTTTATCTTCTTACTAGTCTTTTCTGTAGACCATAAACCATCCCTAACCTTAACTAACTTTTGCTCTGGGCTTTTTATTCCTTTTGCGTCTAATAATCTTTGTGTTGCTCTACCGCTTGACCTATCTTTGGAGTTTACAATTTCAATTATATCGTTAATGTTTTCTAGTCTATGGTTTTCGTTACTCATATCTATTAGGGTTTAAACTAATTTTACTCCATAAGAATCTAACAACTTATGAACGTCCTCAACTGTTTTGCATTTCATAGCTCTATCATCATGTATGGTTATTTGAAATTCTCTTTCTAAATCCATTAAACATTCAACAGCATCCAAACTATCAAATCCTAAATCATATTCTAAATCATCGCTCATTTCAACTTCATGTGATTCATATCCTATTACATTTCCAATTATTTGTTTTACTTTTTCCATAATTCACTATTTACTATTAATTAATTTGTTTTATAACTTCTCCACTAATTTTAATGTTGCTGCTTCTAACCTTTTTACGTGCTTGTGCAAATCTATTATAATCTCATTTGTATCATTCTCTAATTGTTGATGCCTAATTGTATGGTTCTCCATCCAGTGCTGATAATATTCAATTATTTCCTGTTTAGACTTTTTTAATAGTTTATCCATCGGTATTATTTCCATAATCTTTTGTTTTTAGTTATTAGTTTTATTTTTATATTGCCCGAAATTGGTTATCGAGATACTTCAATAATCGAATTTGGATTTTCTATACAAGCATCCAAATAGTTTTGTATCCAAGGAACAAAATGTTTGTATAATCCCCAACCATTTTCTGAATTATACTTTTTATAATGGTCTGACCTTTCTCTCATGTCTGCCAATCCTTCTCTTATTGGCTCAATTAAATCTTTTGCAAGTGTAATATTAAGTTCTTCTGGTCTCCACAAATGATGATATATCCCAGCTTCTCTTGCCATAGCCCCCAAGTTATGTGTAATGTTTGCTTCATATACATACTCATCTTCAATTACTTCGCCACCACAGCAAGAACATAACTGCTTTACATTTTTATTTACTAAACTTACGTCTAAACTCATAATCTTTTGTTTTTAGTTATTAGTTTTATTTATTATTTCGTTTGCTTTCTTAAGATAATTGAAATGTCTAATACTTGTAAGCGTTGTGGATCTTTTGCAAATAGGACAAACACCCAGCCAAGCCGTTACAACACCGTTTTTGTTCTTTTGTTCTTCTGTTAAATATTCACGCCCACAATCAAAACAACAATCTTTTATTTCGGTATCTGTTACCATAGTTCTATTTGTTAAAGGTTTCTACTAATTCAATTGCTATGCTTTCCGCATCTTCTCCATCTTCCCAAAGTTCTTCAATCTTTTTTGTTACATCGTTGTAACACTTTGGATTTGCTCTTATTATTAATTCTGCTGATGCTTCATTATCATAAAGAAAACCTTGCACCCTATTATAAAAATCTTCTGTTGTTACCTCTTTCATAATTCTTTATTTGTTATTAGTAGGGTTAAATCTTTAAATTTTCCTCTTTAGTTTCTCTAATCATATCTATACATTCAATACAAATATGAGCATCAGACTTATCAACATTTATTTCGAGTCTGTAATTAGTGTTTGAGTAATAATATACTGACATTAAATCTACCTTATCGGTTACACGCCTACACAAATTACATTTATATTCTACTTCTTTCATCTTCTAATTACTTTTAATTGTTTTTATAGCTGATTAAAATATTATTCTAATGCCAAAAGGAAGTTTAATATATCTTTTGTTTAATACACTTTCAATCTTTTCAAATTGCCTTACTTTAATCTTACTCCCAAAATCGGAAGCATTACCACTTAAATACAAGATATTTGTGTCTGTTGATTCGTTGTGTTCTACGTCTGTTGCTTTAATTTTTTTCATCTTTTTAGCTTTTATTCAATTATTATTTTAGGTATTATTAAATCCTTTTCTTCATCTCGGTTTTCTATCTCATGGTAAACATCTGTTGTGTTAAATCCATTTGAGTAAGTAGCTTTGTAAATTGCTACACCGTTTAAATCTGTTAATTCTAATTTCTGTAAATACATTGTTGTTTTCATCTCTTTAATGTTTTATTGTTTAGTTGGTTAAAAGTTCTCTTACTGTTTTCCAAAAATATTCCCTTTGTTGTAGGTACATCATTGTTTTACCTTTACCCTCTGCTTTATCCTTTTCTTTCATTTCTTTCGTATTCAATCCACACCTTAAACAATCTTCATACTCTTTTAGCTTCTCTTTTAATTGGGTGTTTTCTTTTATAATACTGCCAATTTCTCCTATTTCAACATGTCCTAAAAAGCCGTCAAACTCTTCCGATGACTTATGTATATCTTTTAATTCTGACTTCGTTACAACAATGTATTCTTCATCGGATAATTCCAAAACTATATTTCTATCAGTATCATTATGATTTGTTAACTGCTTTTTTAACCTTTTGTTTTCATTGTTTAATGAAGTTAGTACAGATGAAACACCTATTTTTTTATTTCTCCACCTCTCATTCTCCTTTTTAATAGTGTCTAACTGTTTTTGAAGGTCTTTGATTAAAATCCTGTTTTTAGAATCTTGTTCATTTAGGCATGAGTAATTACTTTTTTGATTAAGTGTTAGTTCATTCTCTTTATCCAACAGTCTTATTAAGTTATCTATTACGATGAATGCCGAATGTTCAAATGGTGTTCTATCATTTACACCAAAATAGTTTTTTATCTTGGGTAAAAATTCAATTATTTCTTCAATATCCATTGTCTTTTGTTTTATACTGTTTTTAATATTGCTATAGCTATTACACAAGCTAGAAATGTTCCTACAAATAAGCCTAAGTAAAATGCTCTTTTTATCTTATACCAGCTCATCTTTTTAACATGGATTTAAGAATCGTTTCTAATTGCTTCTCTGCATGAGCTATTGCAGTTTCTTTGTCTGGTAAACATGAACCTGTAACATTCCCTGTTCTAGTTCTAATTGAGTAAACCCATCCACTATCTTCTAATTTTAATGTTTTTAAATCTCTTTCTGTTAACTTTACTTTCATCAAATGTATATTTAATATTTTTAAATTCCTAATTAATCTTCCAGTTTGTTCTTATAATGTTCTATTATTTGTTCCATAGTGTTAGCGTAAAAGTCGCTAAATTCGCACTGTATTCCTAATTGTTGGTGATGAACATACAAAACATTCCTTAACCTCTGACTTTTAGTTTTACCTTCTACTTCTATTTCAACGCTGTCTAGTTCTTTGATTTCTTCTTTGGTTAGATTACCGTTAGATTTAAAATAAAGTACTCCAGAATCGTTTAAAAGCTCGTCTATCTGCATAAACTCTTGACTTGATTGCTCTAATTGTGTTACAAAGGTTAAACTAACTGATTTATCCTTTTTTCTGTTTGCCCTATCTAGGGTTACTTGTTTTAGTAAATTACTCATAACTCTTTTATTTTCTTCTTGTATAATTCTTTTAGTTCTTTAAGTTCTGGTATTGTGTATTTAGTAACTTTCTGTTGCGCATCCTTGTCTAGTAGCTCAACTTCTTTTAAACCTATTTTATTAATTAGTCTAGGTCTGTATTCGTGTAAGTTACCATGTTGATTCTTGTTGCAGTTATACCAGCATTGACCATGTGCGTTCCTTTCGTCTAGCGCTATGTTTCGATAAGTACCTTGTGGGTAGAAATGACCAGATGTTAATTTAAAAGTTCCTGCTGGTTTATCACACGAAATACATGGTTCATTTTTATCTCTAGCTCTAATGTAAGCATTAAATGCTTTGAGTGTTTCTTGAAAGTAGTCCTCTCTAGTCTTTAAAGCCTCCTTACGTACCTTCTTTTCTTTCTTCCATTCTTTATCCTTACGCTTTTGATTTAACTCTATAGCACATTCATAACTACAGACTTCTTGAACAGAGTTATACTTAGGTTCAAATTTATCTTTACAGTTTTTACACTTTCTCATATTGTCTTATCATTCGTTGGTATTCTACCCAGCCTATTTTCTTTGACTCCCTTGTTTCGTTGTTTCTTAAATGAACAGACCACGTATTGTTAGAATTTCTGTATGTACCTATAACCTCAAACTCTACACCGTTAAAGTTGTGGAATCTTAGCTTATTGTTTTCTTCACTTAGCTTTAACATTTCTTCTTTGGCTTTCTTGGTTAGTGGTTTCATTTCAATCCTTTAAATATATGAGTAATTACATCTATAGTCCATCCATCACCTATAACATCACCCGCTTGCCTAAGTGTTAATATATCTGTATAATTCTCCGGAATATTATGTAATCTTTCCAACTCTATTTTATTCACTTGTCTTAATTCATTGTAGTAGGAACACGATGGTTTATCATAAATCACAGTGACCATTCCTGTTGTTTTATCTCTATGTATTAAAGAATCCCTAGAATAAGGAGAACCGCTACCAGTATTTAAACAAGTGTGTTTTCTTTTATTGGTATATCCGCTAGTTAATACATCCTGCAACATTATACGTTTATCCTTTGGTTGTGGTATATTTGATATAATACGGCCTGTTATGTCATAACTAAATGGTGGTATGTTAGTCCAATATAATCTATCCCTTAAAGCACCACTAACAAGACTCCCACAAATTCTAACTGGCTCACAATCTAGTTCATTAGATATAAAATAATAATTATATCCACTCATTATAACATTCTCTAATAAAAATTTAATGTCAGGGTTTATTTCTTTTAATTCCCTATACAATCTTACATACTCAAAAAACAAACTACTTTTTTCTCCCTCAACTCCTTTACGTTCCTTATTGGCTCTACTAAAATCTTGGCAAGGAGAACCACCTATTAATAAGTCTATCTTAGGTAAATCCTTAGCTTTAACATTTCTAACATCTCCTAGTTGTTTTGTGTTTGGGTAGTTTTTTTGAGTAACCTCAATGGCGTGTTTTTTAATTTCACAAGCAAAATATTCCTCTACCTTGATACCAGACTTTTCTAATGCTATCTGTCCACAACTCATTCCATCAAATAAACTTAATACTTTCATAAATCAAATATATTTATTATTTACTTACTTTCCAAATTTTTTAATTGCGAGTTCTCCAACGCTAGTCTTTGTACTTCTCTTTTTAAATGTCTGTAACTCTCTTTAGCTTGTTTAAATTCATGCATTACTTGTAAATACTTTTCGTTGCCAGTTTCGTTAAACTCTATCTTGTATAAATCTAGCTGACCTGATAGAAAAGAATCTACGTTAAATGTTATTAGTGTTTCTTCTATGTCAGAACGGAACTTGGTCATCTCTTGCATCTTCTAATGTTTTATTACTTAGTTCTTCTTGTGGGTTTCCACTTAATACATCTACTTCCTCGCCTTGTTCGTTATTACATAAAAACTTACAGCCACCCCATAATCTAAACTTTACTGGCTCATCCATAAATGTTGGCGTTCCACCCGTTTCACTCTCCTTAACTTTCTTTACGTGTATTTCTGTGTTCATCCAATTTTGTGGATGTTGTGTTAGTCTGTGTATCACTATAAAGTCGTCTGCTCTATTAACCCATTTACCACCGCCTTCAATATCACTTGCATTTGGAGGTATAGGATAGCCCGATAAGTCATGGTCTTTATGGTAAGTCTTTCTTAACGCCTCAGTACTTGCGTGAGCATTTACATAAAGAGTTTTATTATTTAGTCTACAGAATATTCTAAATTCACTTGCTACTTGATAATCTATTTCGTGTTGATTTCCACTCATTCCAGTAGCTCTTACTAAACTGTTGTACGGATCAATTAAGCAACAATCAAAATCGTTTAAGTTGTCTTCAAAGGTTTTTAGTAAGTCTTTATAGGAATATAAATGGTCAGTGTCTATGAATTTAAACCATCCTTCAATCTGTGTTTTAAACTTCCAATAGTCATGTTCTGTAAATTCCTCTAGTTTCTTTTGGGCTAGTAATTGCATTAAGTTTCTTTTTAAACCGCCTACAGTGTTTTCAGAAGAGAATATTAAGAATCTAATATTATGTTTAATTGCTAGTGCTAGAAAGTACCATAGTACCCAATATGTTTTTCCTACGTTGGCGTGTCCTAGTATTACATTAAATGTTCCTAG
>NZBH01000002.1 GCA_002687815.1 archaeon
TTAAGTAAATTTCTAAAAGGGAGAACAGAAGAACAATGGTATTCTTATTATGATTCTTATACTAATAATTTAAAGAATAAACTTGATAAACCTAGAGAAAATTTTTCAAAAATAGTTTCATCAAAAGAGAACCTTTTTAAGAAAAACGTTCACGGAAAAGAAAAATTTAAAATTAATAAAAATATTCTATTGTTATTAGTTTTAGTTGGATTTACTTTTGGTATTCTTTTATTTAATAATTATACTGGGTATATTATCTTTGAAAATGGTTCTATTCTTAATTTTGGTATTTTAGAAGAAAATACACAGGAATATTTTGAGAATTCCAATTCAACAGAATGTACTGGGAATTGGGATGCTGGTCAACCATGTTCAAATGCTTATGATGGAGATTGGGACACTTATGCATTGGGAGATAATGAGGGTGTTTATGATGAATCTCATATTTATTTTAATTATACTAAACCAAATGGTTCTTTAAGCTCAAGTTTATGGCAGATTAAAAATGTGGATGGTACATATAATATTACTATTGATTCGAATTGTTGGAATCTAAATCCTTTACGGTTTTTAGCTAATGACTCTTGTTATGGTGCAATTGGTTGCGCTCCAGGTAAAGCTGGGTCGGAGAAGTTAGAATGGCGTTGTTATAATGGAACTGATTGGGTCGGTTTGTGGACTCCACTTGTTGGTACAGGTCTTAGGATTTATGAGGAAGCAATGTGGTGGTCCACAACACCCCCTTATTTTACTTCACACTTGAATAATCAAACTTATCCAAAAAAAAATGAAAAGATTAATTTATCTATAGATGTAAATGATGGAGAGAATATAGATTTTATCTTATTTTCAACAAATGACTCTGGTTCTTGGGTTAACTATTCTTCTCAGCCTACAGCAACTACCTTTCATTCTAATTGGACTACCCTTAAAGTAACATCATTAGAAGAATCTACAGTAGGTTATGCTTGGTTTGCAAATGATACAGATACCAATTTAAATAGGAGTTTGAATGGTACTGATATTTATTACTTTTTTAAGGTGGATGGTCCTCCTTATTTTTTTAATTATGATGATAATTCAGCTGGAGCTGGCGGAGGCGGTGGAGGAGGTGGTAGTGGTTCATGGCCAAAGATAGGTACTGACATTAATCTAAGTATATATATTAATGATAGTAGTCTTGATTTTTATGTATTTTCTTGGAATAATTCTGGATCATGGGTAAATGATTCAGAATGGACTGGTGGTGGTGCTAGTGCCGTTAAAAACTGGACTGAAAGAGAAGTAACTAATGCACATGCTACTATTGGTTGGCAATTTTGGGCTAATGATTCTACCAGTGATATAAATAATTCTGTAGTACAAACATTTACTGTTAAAAATACTATCCCTGTATTAACTTCAAATCCAACAATTAATGATACAACCCCAAATGTAGAGGTAGTATTAAATTGTACAACAGGGATTTTTTCTGATCCTGATTTGGATCCACAAAATAATTATTGGAGATGGTATATGAACGTAAGTGAATTAGTAGCATATACAAATTATACCTTAAATCTTAGTATGGTAGCAGAATCCTACGGAGATATTTTTATATGTTCACAAAAAGTTTATGATAATTATGATAATTCATCAAATTGGTATAACTCTTCTTCGGCGATAGTAACTTTAGTTGAAGAAGCGGGAGTTATAAATATAGAAGGAACAACACGAAAAATTACAAGGACTATTGTTTTAGATATATTAACACCAGCACCGGTATCAATATATGAAGAAGATATGATTACTCTTCCAATCACTATAAAAAACAAAGGGGACTCTATTTTAAGGAATATCAATTTAAAAGCAATATCCCCTCTAGTTGATCTTTCAACCTTCTTTGTAAATCCAATTATTCCTTCATTAGCTATTGGAGAAGAATTTAAAACTGATTTAATCATTACTTCTAGTTCAATTCCCGGTTCTTATGAAATAGAAATAATAGCAGATATAGGATCTCCTAAATTTATAGATACATCAAAGATAAAAGTAGATATATTAGAAAAAGGAAAGTTAAATCAAACAATTATTGTTACAAGATTAAATTTTGCTAAAGATTTATTTAGAGATAATCCCCAGTGTACAACCTTAGATAATTTATTAATAGAAGCAAACGAAAAACTAGAAAATAAAGATTATGAAGGGGCGAGGGAACTTACAGAAACTGCAGTAAGAAAATGTCGTGATTTAGTATCACCAATAATATTAAAAGAAGAAGTTAAACCAATAAATTACAGATTAATTATAACAATTAGTATTGTTATAATAATTTTATCTTTGGTTGGATTAATAACATATAGAATAATAAAACCAAAAAAACCTATTCAAGGTAAATAGAAGGTCTGTTTGGTTTGGCTTTAGAGGCTTTATTAGTTGGATCGTATTTCTTTTTGTAGTTATTTGTGTATACTTTAATTTTTAATTTTAATTCTTTATTTAAAATTTTAACAGGTTCTTGATATAAATTAATATCTTTTGGTATTACATAAACATACACTTTTGGATTTTTTTTTCCAGTTATTTTTTTAATGTTGTTTATATCATCTTTTAATTTTTCAATAGTTTGTTCTTGCTGTTCAAATTTCTTATCAATTTTCTTTTCGTCTACTTTTGGCCATTTTTCTAAAGAAATTAATTTTTTATTTCCTAATTTATTCCATAATTCTTCTGTTATGTGTGGGCAAAATGGATGTAAAAGTTTTAATGATTTTCCTAGAACATCTTTAGAAGTTTCATTAGGTAAAGAATTAAATAAATCTCTTATTTTAATAATAGCAAGATTATAATTAAAATTTTCTATATAATTTGTAACTTCTTTAATTGTTTTGTTTAATTTGCTTTCTGTTCTTTGGTCTGCTTTTCCTATTTTATTTTTATTAAAATAATTATAAACTTTTGATAAAAATTTATGGCTTCCTGCTAAAACTTTTGCATCCCAGCTGGTATCAGAATCAGGAGAAGCAAAACTCATTAAAGCTAATCTCAATGAATCTGCACTATATTTTTCAATAGCATCAAGAGGATCAATAACATTTCCTAAAGATTTTGACATCTTTCTTCCATCTTCACCATATAAAACCCCTTGATGAAATAATTTCTTAGCAGGTTCGCTAAACTTCAATAATCCAAGATCTCTTAAAAATTTGGTATAAAATCTAAAATAAATTAAATGCATACAAGCATGTTCTTTTCCTCCAATATATTGATCAATTGGACACCAATAATTTGCTTTTTTTGGATCAAAAATTTTATTGTTATTAGGATCGCAATATCTTAAAAAATACCATGAAGAATTCACAAAAGTATCCATTGTATCTGTTTCTCTTTTTCCAAATTTGCCACATTTTGGACATTTAACCTTAATCCACTCTTTATTTGTAGTTAAGGGATTCCCTTTTCCAAATTTAACATTTCTGGGAAGTTTTATAGGCAAGTCTTTTTCTTTTACAGGAATAATACCACACTTATCACAATAAATTATAGGTATTGGTGTTCCCCAATATCTTTGTCTGGAAATAAGCCAATCTTTTAATTTATATTGAACTGTTTTCTTACCTAATTTTTTCTTTTTTATATCATTTGTAATCTGTTCAATTGCTTCTTTGCTATTTATTCCATTGAATTTTCCAGAATTAACTAATTTACCTTCACCTGTAAAAGCTCCCTTTTTTATATTTCCTCCACTAATTACTTCTTTTATTGGAAGATTATATTTTTTAGCAAATTCAAAATCTCTTTGGTCATGAGCTGGAACAGCCATAACCATACCAGAACCATAATCAGCAACAACAAAATTACCCGCATAAATTGGGATCTTCTCATTAGTTAAAGGATTAATTGCATAACTCCCTGTAAAAGCTCCTTCTTTTTTAAGTTTTTCTGCTTCTTTTATGGATTTCTGTGAAACTAATTTTATCTTTTTTAGAAATCCTTCAACTTCTTTTTGTTGTTTTTTTGTAACAAGTTCCATTAATCTTGGATGCTGAGCTGAGATAACCATAAATGTAACTCCATAGATTGTATCTGGTCTGGTGGTAAATATTTTCCAAGGTTTTCTATTAATCTTAAATAAAATTTCAGTTCCAAAAGATTTGCCAATCCAATTCTTTTGCATTGTCTTTGTTCTAGAAGGCCAATCTAATTTATCAGTTTCATTATAAAGTTCTTCTGCATAATTTGTAATTTTAAAGAACCACTGTTCAAGATACTTCATTTCTACACCAGTATCTTCATGTCTCCAACATTTACCATTAACAACCTGCTCGTTTGCTAATACAGTGTTACATTTAGGACACCAATTAACAGGAGCTTTATTTCTATAAGCAATTCCTCTTTCAAGCATTTTAAGAAAAATCCACTGATCACCTTTGTAATATTTTGGGTCTGTTGTTTCAACTTTTCTACCCCAATCATAACTAAAACCTAATTTTCTCATCTGTTTTGTAAAATAAGTTATTGATTTTTTTGTATAATCTTGTGGATGCTCTTTTGCTTTTATTGCTGCATTTTCTGCAGGGAGACCAAGGGCATCAAAACCCATAGGGTGGAGAACATTAAGACCTAGCATTCTTCTGAACCTAGCATTTATATCTCCGATAGTAAAATTTAGAGCATGGCCCATATGTAATCCTGTTGCAGAAGGATAAGGAAACATTTCTAAAACATAATATTTTTTCTTTTTTGATTTCTTAACTACAAATGTTTTAGATTTTTCCCATTTATCTTGCCATTTCTTTTCAATCTTCTTAAAACTTATATTCATAATGTCCTCTTAAATAAAAAGATTATTTAAATTTTTGGATATAGTAAACTTTAAAAAACAGGAAAATAAAGTTTAATTAAGGGCCTGTAGCCTAGTCTGGATAAGGCGACAGCCTTCTAAGCTGTAGATCCGGGGTTCAAATCCTCGCAGGCCCATTGCATGCGTAGCCAAGTGGTTAAGGCCGCCGCCTGCAGAGCGGCTATCGCAGGTTCGAATCCTGCCGCATGCTTTTTAAAGAATTTTAAATAGTTCTTTGGATTTTTTTACGTCTTCTATTTTATTATGTGGTAACCAATAACCTTTAACTCCAACTACCTTAATTTTGTTTTTTAGAGCTAATTGTTTAACAGCGTCAACTAATTCGAATTCTCCTCTTTGAGATTTTTTATTATTTATTATTATGTCTTTAAGTACATCAAATACTTCTGGAGAAAAAACAAAAAGGCCTGCACTTATTTGTTTAGAAATGAATTTCTTTGGTTTTTCAATTATATCTTTTAGATAACCTTGTCTTTCCAAAATAACCCCAAAATTTTCTGGGTCATTAACCGTTGTTGCTAAGGCTGCTAATTCATAGTTTAAACATTCCCTTATATCACCTAAACTATAAATATCATCACCATTAAAATTAATAAATCTATCATCAATCAGATCTTTAGCTTGATATAATGCATGGCCTGTTCCTAGTTGTTGTTCTTGAATTACATATGTTACTTTTTTCCCTTTATAATTATCCCCAAATTCCTTTTTAATTTCATTACTCTTGTGGCCTACAATGAAAATGAATTCATCAACCAAATTAAAGATACTATCCATATTGTGTCTTAATATTGATTTACCATTAATTTTAATTAAAGTTTTATGTGTGTTACTTTTCATCCTTGTTCCTTTTCCTGCTGCTAAAATTACTGCTTTCATATTAATTTCAATCTCTTATTCATTTTTAGATTAAGTTCTTTTAAAAATTCATTTTTAGATCTAAAATTATTTCTTTTAGACATTTTTTCTATTATCTTATCAAATCTGCTACCATATTGTGCGGCTTTTTTTCTTCTCCAAGCAAATTTTTCTGGAAATCCTAATTTAACAGAACATTCTCTTAAAATTACTTTCTTAAAATCATTGTTTAATTTAAGTTTAGGATTAATTCTCATTGAATATTCTACTAGATTTTTGTCTAAGAAAGGATATAATACTTTAATATTGAATTTTTCTGCTAGAATTTTATCTCTTTTTAGATCCCTTTCTAAAATCTTTTTCAAATCTTTCCAGCATTCATTTATATCTTTTTTATGCCTTTGATATCCGGCAAATATTTCATCACTTCCAAGACCACTAAGAATAACTTTAATTTTGTCTCTTTTAGCCATCTCTAGAACATTATGGAAAATACATCCCACACATATATCAATTATATCATCTGTTTTTAATATTTTAACGATTTTCTTAATATTTTTTTCAGCATTTTTAAGAGATAATATTTTAGAATTAAGCTTCCATTTTATTTCATCTGATATCCTATTAGCCCATTCTATATCAATAGAGTCTTCAACCCCAATTGAATAAAGCTTAAAATTTATGTTTAGTTTACTACATATTAAAGCAAGTAAACTAGAGTCTATACCTCCAGAAAAAGCTATACCTACTTTTTTAACATCTTTAATTGAAGACAAAAGTAATTTTTTTAAATTTTTGATTATTTCTTCTTTATTTAATAAAAACTCTTGTTCTTTTAAATTATATTCAATATCTATAAGATCTTCTTTTGTTAACATTTTATACAACTGTTTATTAAGTGGGTTTAAAAAGATTATAAATAGGATATTCTATAAAATAATAAAAAAAAGAAAAAGAATTGTTTATCTAGGCTTTATAAAAATTAATTTTACAAAGTAGATTACAATTACAACTAATGCTAAATCTCCAATAATCCAAAAAGTATTAGTTAACATGTCTTTATTGAACCATGTTGCTGGTTTGTAAGTTGCACTTCCAGTTACACCTGTTATACTTTTACTTCTAATACTAACACTTGCTGTACTTGAATCTAAAACAATTCCTGCTTGAGATTTCAATGAAATTTGTGCAGTGTGGCTTCCTGAAGTAGCTGTACTCTTTACAGACAAAGTAGGATAAACTGTAGTTTCTTTTCCTGCTCCGACAGTTATAATCTCAGTTGTAGTATCAGCCCATTCACCCATTGGAGATACTTCTAATATGTATGTTTCTTCACTAGTTCCACTATTTTTTACTATTACTGGTAAGTTGAAAGATTCTCCTTGTTTTTGTTCAAAACTTGTTTTTATCAAGTCTAAGTCTGCTTCTCCACTTACTGCTTCTCCAGCAATAGTTAAATCCACAAATATGTTTGCTTCATTAACATCGTAAACATCTCCATCTTCGTCTAATATTGATACTTCAAGAGNATATGCACCTGGTTTTGCAGTTGATGGGATATTTAATGTGAATCTTCTTTTGGTTGCATCATTATCTGAATCTTCAAATTTATCTAAATCAAATCTTGTGGATATTTGATCAATTTTTAGATCGCTTCTAACAACCGTTACAGTTACATCATCTTGATCTTTATCCCCTATATTTAGGATGTCAACTACAAGTTCTGTAGTTTCTCCTGGGTTAACTGCAGATGGTGTTAATTTTGTTTTTTCAACAATAACAGCATCATCTTCTCTTTCTAAATCTATGTTAATGCTATCACTGATACAATAAACATCTTCATCTCCATCTTCATAGGCTTTTACATAAACTCTGAATTCATCTCCATTATCAAAGTCTAAATCAAATGGGATTTGTAAAAATAAATCATCATCGTTATCAAAATCATAATCATCGTTATCATCTATATCAACAGAATCTGATTCTGATTCGCCTACTTTATCCCTTTGGTCAACATTGTATAAGAATGCTTCAACAAGAACATCCATATCTGTTGCATCATTATCAACATTAACTTCTAGATTTATTTTATCTCCTGGAGCAAAATTATCTCCATTATCTGGTTCATCTATACTAATATCTAAACCAGAACCTTTTTCACCTTCATCACACATAAAATCTGGATATACATCGATTGTAAAGGTACCAGTACTTATACCATTTAGATTTCCATCATTAGCTGTGACAGTTACACTAATTTCACCAATATCATCTTCTGATGGTGTCCATGTTATTACTCCTGTACCTGGAACTAGAGATAATCCAGTTACAACAGGATCTGTGGTAACATTATAAGTAACACCACCTTGACTTTCATCATCTGTATCAATATCAAATGTAAATGATAAGTCTTCGTGTGCTTTTTTATCAGCTAAATTTGTAAAAACTGGTGCTGTATTATTTACATTCAAAGTAAATACATCAGACTCCTGAATTGTACCATTATCAGCAGTTATATTGATAGAATATGAACCAACATCATTGTTTGTAGGTGTCCAACTTATGACTCCTGTAGTCAAACCAATATCAAATTTGTTGGTATCATCTGTGTAATTAATACTTCCTGATAAATTACTTGCAACAGTATAAGAAAAAGTTGAATCTTCAGATATATCTGTTGGGTCGTTTGGAAAGCTTGTAAAAGTACCATTTACACTATAAACTAAACTAAATAAAAATATCATTAAAATTCCAAAAAAACTAATTAATTTTTTCATCTTAGATTTGAACCCCCTATATATAACTCTTAAGTAGTTATAATGATTTATTTCAAATAAGTAGTATATAAGCATTTCTATTTTTTAGAATATATGCTATTTTTCCTAAATGCGACTAAAAAACCTATAATTAAGATTAATCCTAAGAAAATAAAATAAGAAACTGAAATTTTTGATTCTTCTTTAACTACAGCTCCTGTTGGAATGGCTTCTTTTTCTATTGTAGTTGTTGTAGTTTCTTCTTTTTTTATAGTGGTTGTAGTTGTTGTCTCTTCAATAGGAATAATTTTTTCAAAACAGATTGTATTAGAACATTCTGTTCCACAAGAATCACTTTCTGTTGTTTTTAATCTTATTTCAGCATATGTGCTTGTAACTCTTCTTGGTTCAATAAAAACTTTATTAACAGTTTTTCCTATTTTTGGAATAATGTTTTTCTCACCATTTATACAAACAATAATTTTATCTTCTTTTGCCTCTAAATCCATTAAAGTTACGTTTCTTCCACCGAGAGCAATACTCTCTCCTATTTCTAATTCCTCTGTTATACTAGCTGCATTAACAAATGATATTAAATACAATAAAATGAAGGCATATAGTCCTATTTTTTTAATAATATAAGGCATTTTAATTGTTTTTACTGTAAGAAAATATATAAAGCTTATTACTGGATGATAGTTGATTCTATTAAAAGAATAAGAAGCCTGTTTTGAATATATACATTATAGTCCCAGCAATTAGAGGTATTAAGATATTATCATCAATAATATTGTTCCCCATCTTAACCTCAATTGCTTCAATAAACATAGCAATAAATGCTCCAGAAAAAGCCCATATATAGTTAACAAAAAACATTGCCATGAATCCTCCAGCTATACTTCCAAAAATATTTCCTTCTATTTTTTTTAGTCCATTCAAGGGATGCTTTATTTTTCCAAAATATAATCCAAAAAGGTGGGAAACTGAATCTCCAAAAGTTAAAACCATAATAGAGGCAAGAGCAATATCTCTATCAAATAATTTTACAACAAGTAAACAACCAACAATAAAAAATATAGCCCCTCTTCCAGGAAATTTTTTTATATTTCCTCCTCTTTCAAACTTTTTTAAAAACCAATCTATTCCTGGAATTTTTATTTCTCTGCTTATAAAAGATAATAGACTGCCTGTAAGTAAGAGCATAAAAAGTATTTTTGCATTAAAAATTTCAAAAAATAATAATAATACAATGGAAGTTCCTAAAAATATATGAAAAATTTGTCTTCTTAATTCGAAATTGTCTACCATTTTAACTTTTTCTTTAAAAAGATAATGGAGAAACTTATTCCTAAGCCTAAGATAATTCCCCCAAAAACATCACTCAAATAATGCACTCCTATATAAATCCTACTAAATGCAATTATAGAACCTAGGAAGATCCAAAGCCATTTAAATTTAGGGAAGCTTAAATATAAAAAAGGTAAAATCAAAAAAATCGATGCTGCATGCCAACTAGGAAAACTTGAATTCCAACTAGAAAAAGTGTGTGTAACTCCTAAATTTAATACTTCAAAAGGTCTTGGTCTTTGAATTATATATTTTGATAAAGCTGCTATTAAACCTGTAACAAAAAAACTAATCCAAAAAGGAAACAATAGCTCTTTTTTCTTTAATAAAAATAATAAACTAAATATAATTAATAAAAAATACCATTCACTTAAAAAACCAACCAAAATAAAAAAATTATGGGTAATACCTGTTCTCAAAAGATTTAAAAATAAAATGATTTCTTTGTCTATCACAAAAGAAATTAATAACAATAAAAAAAATATTCCTAAAATATATCTCTTTTTCATAATTCTTTGTTAATAAGGAAATTTAAATATATTTCCAAAATAGATATAAATAAAGAACCAATAAAAAATCTTATGAAATATGTATATAAATTAATTCTACGTTTTTTGGTTATCTTTATCTTCCCAATAAGTTTATTTTATAAAATTTTTACACCCTTAACAGTATACCCTGTATATTTTTTCTTTAAAATAATAAATTACCAACCTACATTAATAAAAGATATTATGATAATTAAGGAAGTTCCGTTGATATTTATTTCAGCATGTATAGCAGCATCAGCATATTACCTGCTATTAATATTAATTTTACTAACAAAAGATATAAAATTTAAAATAATAATTAAAATGTTTGTTATAGGTAGTTTTTTTATTCTTATAGCAAATATTATTAGAATTATAATTTTAATTTTTGTTTTGCTTCATATGGGTATTAATTGGTTTGAAACAGTACATTTATTTTTTTGGCGTTTAGTAGCAAGTCTTGTTGTGGCTATTATTTGGATATTTCTTATTAGAAAATATCAAATAAAATCAATTCCAATATATTCTGATATTAAATATTTGTTAGCTAGAAGTTTATTTAAAAGGAAAAAGTTTAAATAAAAATAAGAATTTAAAACCTTTAAGAGGTGAAATGAAATACGTTCCATTTATTTTAATTGCTTTATTGTTTTTTGCTATTAATACAGCAAATGCTTTAAGGCTAGATTGTGCAGATCGTGGATTAGTTTCTTTAGAACTTCCAAAAGAAGCATATTTCCCTGGTGAAAGTATCCAAGGAGAAGTAATTATTACAAACAAAAATATAAAATCTTCACCATTTTCTTTTATAATAAAAATATCTAAAGATAATTATATTCCCTGGGAAAGGTCTGCAATTAAGAATATAGATCCGGGAACACAGGTTTTAAAATTACAACATATTTTTGGCGGTCCTTTATCTACACCTTATGTAGCTGAAATAGGTGATTGGGAACTTCAACTAATAACTCAAGTTGATGATTGTGTTTGGTATGAAAAGAAGATTGTAGATATATTTAGTTGTTCTGATGGGATTCAAAATGGAAATGAAAAAGGGGTTGATTGTGGTGGTTTTTGCTCTTTAAAATGTCCTGTAAGTACGAATTTTCCTGGACAGGTTGTATATCATAAAGGATACTATAAAAAAGAAGAAGGTGAAATTTGGAGAACTATGGGAATTAATTCACTCTCAATAGAATCAACCCATATGGAAGGGAAGTGGGTAGAAGGTAATCAGATTTCATTAAATGTTCCTTTAGATACCCATTCAATAGCCGTCTATGGTTGTTGTTGTCCTTCTTGTAATAATGATTTTCAATGTAATATGTGGACAGACGGTCGTTATAAAGTTAAAACTTATAAGGGATTGGAATGTGGTTGGAACATAAAAACATATAGAGGGTGATTAAGATAAAGAAAGTTAGAAGAAGGGTGCATTATGAGCGTAATTTTAAAAAAGTTGTAATCCTAGTACTAATAATAGTTATAGCTATATCAGCAATAGCAACAACCACCTTGTATATTAAGGGAAATTTTAAATTAAGGAATGATATTATTAAACCAATTGTAAAAAAAGAAATTAATATTTTTGATAATCTTCCTCCTGAGCCCTTATCATTTCCACCAGAATAGTTTCTAGAATAAATTCAATATACCTAAACTAGTTAGAGTAACAATTGTTCCTGCAATTATAACACCTATAAGGTTGGCCAAGATAAATTTTTTATATCCTATCCCCAAGATATAAGCTGCTACTGCTCCTGTATAACTTCCACTACCGGGTAGAGGAATGGCAATAAATAATGATACGCCAAATAAACCATATTTATCCACAAGAGGTTTTATTTTTCTTTGTGTTTTTTTAACTTTTCTATGATAAAAATATCTAAAAATTCTAAATCTCATAAAATAATCACCAAATTTATCTAGGGCAGTGTAAAATAAAACTCCTAAAAAAATATTAGTTATTACACAAACTAAAAAAACTAGCAACCAATTCATCCCAAAACCGTGTAAGGTTAAACCAAAAGGCAATTCCACAGAATTTTTTAAGATACCTAGAGGAATACTTGCTCTTAATTCAAGAGCAGGAATTAGTGTTACAAAAATTAATATTAAAATTTTACTTAATATATTCACCTTTTCCCTCTTTTTCTTTTTCTTGGAAAACCAATAAATCTTCAGTAGTTAGTTTTTGCTTTTTCTTTAACTTTTCTTCTACATTCTTGCTCTTTTCTTCAAGAATCTTATTACTTTTTTTATATTTATCTTTTTTCTCTAATAATCCACTAATTCTATTATACTCTTGTTTTAATTTACTGTTTTCAATAAGTTTATTTTTTAATAAACTATTGGATTGTATAAAGATTCTTTTAAAGTCTAAAAATTTTTGGAAAGCTTGTTCTTGTTCAAATTTAAGTACATTAATCTTTTTTGATGTACCTATAAACTCTTCATAACCACTTTGATTTAATTTGGCTTGTTCTTGAATTACTTTATGAAAATAATCTGCCTTTTTTTTAGAAGAATTTATTCCACCAGAAAATTGATCTATTTTGCCCATGATATTTTTTATTTCTGTACTTTTAGTATAACTCTCTTTTAATTTTTTAATTTGTTTCATAATTTTTTGTTCTGTTTTAAAAGAAACTATTTCTGTTTCTATTTGTTGTTCTAAGGCATCTATTTTATCTTTTATTTTAGAAGGACTTAATCCTAGGTTAAATTTTTTTAATGCTTCAGATCTTTCTCTGCTCAATGATCCTACTTTAGAAATTAAATCACCTACTTCTCTGTTATATCTATTTCTTTGATCTTTTAGTTTTTTTACGTTTTCATTAAAATTATCTTTTTTTACTTTGATTTCCTTTGCTTTAGTTATGAGTTTGTTTATATCTTTTTTTAGTGTTTCTTTCTTTTTGAACCAAGATTCTTTATTTTCGCTTGCATTGTTCAATTTGTTTTTCAAAGTAGAAATCTCTTTTTCCAATATCCTTAATCGCTTAATTAACTTAAGCTTTCTTTGTTTCTCAAACATTTAAAATTAAAAAAAAATAATTTTAACCGAATAATGCTCCTAATCCAGCAGCTGCTTCTTCTTCTTTCTTCTCATCTTTTTCTTCTGTTTTTTCTTCTTTAGCTTCTGCTTTTTCTGCTGGTTTTTCTGTTGCTGGTGTTGCTACAGGTACTGTTGCTTCTTTTGCTATTTCTTCTATATTCACACCTTCAAGAGCGGCAACTAAAGCTTTTATTCTACTTTCATCTACTTTTACTTCAGCAGCTTCTAAAACTTTTTTAACATTATCTTCATTAACAGCCTTTCCGGCTTTATGTAGTAACATTGCAGCATAGATATATATCATATTCATTCCTCCTGTTCATTCTTCTCATTTTTCTTTTTTTCAGCTAATTCAAAGGCACTTGGTACTTTTTCTTTTTCTTTTGTTTCTTTTATTTCTTTTTCTTTTATCTTTGTGTCTGTCATTTCTTGTACGATTTCTTTAACCTTTTGAATTTCTTTTGTTTCTTCTTTTGGTTTTTTTGGTGTAGTTTCTTCAACTACTGGTTTTTCAGATTCAACTTTCTTTTCTTCCTTTGGTTGCTCTGGTGTAGTTTCTTCAACTACTGGTTTTTCAGATTCAACTTTCTTTTCTTCATAATTAGGAATCTTTTCTTTTAATTTTAGTGCTTCTCTTTCAACTTTAACAAGATCATCTTTTACATCATCACTTGTACTAAATTCTATTTTTTTAGCTAGAGTTTTTGATTGCAAATATGCTTTTTTGATAACTAGTGGTGTTGTTTCTTTTGTTAGATAACCACAATTAATAGCTAATGTGAATGCTTCATTACTTGCTAATCTTATGTCATTTAGGTATTTTTCTTCATCAATTGTTAGAACATCCCTACCATAAATAACTCCTTTTTCATGAAGAGATACTAAATTTAATCCAATTTCCATTGGTTCAATACCTAATTTTAATAATAGGTCTGCAGCTTTGTCAGAAATTACTTCTCCTTGTTTAACTAAAGGTAAATCTTCTGTAATAGCAATTTTTCCACCTTCTACACTTGTCTTAATTCCTAATTGCCCTAGCTCTCCTATTACTGGACCTGGAGTAAACTTTGTTGGTCCTGCAGGAATTATTATTTCCTTTGGTGCTATTTGCCCTGCTTTTGCTGGAGCACTTGATTTATTTTGATTAAGAAGTTTGCTTAACTTAAATGGACTCTCTTTAGTAAATATAAGTGCAGGAACACAATCTGCAAAAGTATCTTCTAACTTTTCAATATTTTTCTTTTTCTCCTTAAGTTGTTCTAATGCAATTTTTATTAATCTTTTTTTTGTTAATCTTACTAAAAGTATATCTCTTAATTTTGCTCTTAATTTTTGTAATTGCACACTTGGCAAATTAGTCATATCCATTATGCCTGTGACTGGATATTCTTCTATTAAACCCTTTATTAAAATCAATTCTTTCTTCTTCTTTTCTGAAACGTGCGCTTTCATTTTTTAGGTTTGTCTTCTTCCTTTATTTTTTTATCTTTTAGTTCTGTTACTTTTTCTTTAACATCTTTTACATTCTTTTTTTCTTTGTATGATTTTTTTGTTTTTTCCTTAGCTTTATCTTTTAATCTCTTTTCAATGTCTTCTTTTTTCTCTCCAATTTTAACAACTGGACTCATTGTTAATTTAATTAAGACTGAAGAAATATTATTTTTTTCTAAAGGTAAAAGATGAACTATGAAATTATAGGCTGATAATATGTTTTCACATATTTCTTTGTCATCCATACTTTCATTACCAACTATGCACTTTATACTTGGTTCTCCTTTTGTGGTTACTTTTATTGTTTTTTGTAAATTATTGTATATTTTTTTAAGATCATTATCTGACATTTTAGGAGGTACAACACAATTTGCTTTTGGATCTGGCATCTTTCCTTTTGGTCCTAAAATTTTACCAAAAGTAGTAGCAATTTGTGCCATTAAATTAGCTTGAGCAAGAAAATAGTCATATTCTGAAACTAATTTTTTAATAGCTTTTTTATCTTTAGCCCATGTTGGAAATTCTTCATCAAAAATTATTTTATCAAAAGTTTCTCTAGCTTGAGTTAAAAGTTCTTTACCTACAATGGCACATACTTTGGCTTTTCTTCCCATATTAAAAGGGAAAACTAAGTATTGATCAAGAGTATCTTTTTTAATATCAAAACTTTTTAGATTAATAATAAAATCAAAAGTCTGACTAAAATTTCTTTTCTTAGAACTATCTCTTACTAGTTTTATTGTATTTATTATTTCTTCTTTGTTCATATGCTCCCTCCTACAGATGTAGTAATATCGGGTATGAATTTAATTCAAAAAAGGCTTTATAAATTTAACGGTAGAGTAGATAAGTTTTTAAATGGAAATTATTTGATTTGGTAAAATGAAATCTGATACATTAAAACCATTACATGATGCAAAAGAATCATTGGATAAAGTTATCAAGCTTACTTTTGATGAATCTAAAGATGTCAGACAATTAAAAAAAGCATGGTTAGATGTAGCTGTTTTATTTCGTTCTGGTGAATTCCGCAAATATCGTGAAGCATATGGAAAAGTTAGTTTAATGGTTCCTAAAAGTGATCCTGGGGTAAATTCTGAAGATCCATTTGATAATTCTTATTTTCAAGCAATGGTAAATGTACTTGGACATTACGATAATGCAAACCACTTAGCTGCCACTGGAAGAATAGATTCTAAAGAATTTTTAGTAAATGTTGGTGCAATAAAAACTTATCTCAATCTTATGGAAGAAAATCATGAAATCTTAAATGAAATCATGAGACATTAATTCTGCTCTAAAATTAATTTAATATAATAACTATTTTTTTAGTTAATTTTTAACTCTTTTTTCTTCCTTTGCCTCTTACAACCTTTGGCTTCTCAGACATACCCTCTTGAAGGAGTCTCATTATATTAGCCAACTCTGTAATTTTACTTTCTTGTTCATTTAATTTTGAATCATATTCTTTATGTTTTCTTTTAACCTTAGAAAAAGCATCCATTGTATCATGTTTATGATCTCTAAATTTGATCATCATAAGCTTAAAAGCTTCACTTCTTGCTAAAATCCAATCACCAAAAGCCATAAATTTTCACCTCAAAAATAAATTTTTATACTACTATAAAAACTTTTCTACTAAAACCACATATAATTTTTCAAAAGGTAATTTTTTCTCTTCTAAAAGTTTAAAATTAAAATTATTTTTTTTAATAATTTCTTTAACCTTTTTAGGTTTGGTTAAAGAGCTAAAAACAATTAATATTTTTCCATCTTTTTTTAAATAATTTTTAACTTGAGAAAAAAATCTTTCTAATACCTCATAACCTTTTTTTCCACCGTCTAATGCTATATCTTTAAATTTACTATTTGGTAGATAGGGTGGATTAAATATAATTAAATCAAATTTCTCTTTTATATTAGAAAATAAATTAGAAAATCTTGAATTTAATCCTTTAGCTTTTAAAAGTTTAACAGCTTCTTTATCAATATCAGCAGCAAGAACTTCTTTAGTTTTTTTTAAAGCTGTTAGTGCTTGTATTCCAGAACCTGAACCTAGATCTAATACACTGCCTTTAGCATATTTTTTAACATATTTCTGTAGAAGAAAAGAATCTTCCCTTGGTTGATAGATCATTTTAGTACTTTAAAATAATCTCGGATTCTTTCAAGAATAGAATTCAAATAAAATTTCTCTATTTTTTCTTCAAATATTACATTTAAATCTTCAAATTCAGTTATTCTGTAAGTATTTTGAATAGTTTCTACTAAAAATAGATCTTTGAGTCTTTTTAATTGTCTTCTTACATTAGAAGAAGCAATTCCTGATAAAGGTAATTTAGATTTCTTTCTTAGTTGAATAACTTTATTTTTAACTTCTTCTGAACTCAAAAGCTTTTTTTTCTCTTTTGCTTTTAATAAAACATCTAATATGTCTACTATTACATCTCTAGAATCACCTGGTTGCAATAAACCAACACTTAAACATAATTTTCTCATTAAAGCTCTTCTACTCATGTCAAAAGGCTTTTCATATCTTCTTAGAGTTATCCCAGATAAAGGTAAATCTTTTGAAATTGTTTTTTTGACCATATTAAATTCTTTAAGTTTTATTTATAGAAAAAGTTTTTTGTTTAAATATTTTGCTCTTTGATTAAAAAAAGAAAAAAAATTAATTCGATACATCTTTTTTATAATTCTTCCACCAGTTGTTTATTGATTCCTGTGCTGCTCCATTCATTATATTTAACCAGCTTCTTATTCTCATTCTTGCTACATATTCATTCCAACCAATATAGTTTGCACTAAATAACGTTTTAATATTCATATCAACCACCTCTCAAAATTTATAATTAAAAGAAACCTCTTTTGTTTATAAGCGCTACGCGTACTTGCCATGTGTCTACTACTTAGAAAATATATTTTACAATTGTTATGTCTCAAAGTCTGTTAATTTCTTTATTGTCCCGTAATTTAGTATAGACGTTTGTCCACCTAAATCAGAGGTTATATTCTTAATTGTAATTAATTTATTTTTTTCAAGATATTTTATCTTTCTTGAGAATGTTCTATAAGACTTTCCTGTTTTTTCTTTATATGCATTATAGATATCTGTACTTGGTTTCCCTGAGTTTTCTTTAATTATGCTTAAAATTAAATTTTCTTCTTTTTCAAGACTTTTAGAGTCTTTAATTTTATAAGTACTAAGTTTAGAAATAGCTACATCAGAATGTTCTTTTAATATTTTTCTAGAAGCTTTAGATTCTGCAACATTTCCAGATTCTTTTAATAGAAACATTCCAACTCTTAAGTCTTCTAATTCGAATGTTTTTTTAGTTATTAAGTCTATAGCATTAGGTTCCCATACATCTTTAACAAAAGCATAATCACTTCTCTGTTTTAGTATTCCTTTTGTTTCATCTAAAGTATATGGTTTAAACTCTAATAATTCTATCATTAATCTTGAATTTATTCTGGGATCTAGGTTAGAAAGCCATTTCCTTTCATTTGTAATTAACAAAATTGTTTTTCTATAAATATCTTCTAAAATCAAATAAAGTATCGAATTGTCTTCTATTTTGTCTATTTCATCTAATGCGAAGACTACAGTTTTTTTATTTAAAACTTCCATAATCTTCTTAAAAAGCTCTTCTGTGGTTTTATTTTGCGTAAATTTATAACCTATTTGATCACAAATTTCTAGAACTATCTTATGACTTGTATTCTTTTTCCAACAATTTATGTATATTGGGAAAATTTCATCTGTCTCTTGTTCTAAGTCACGTAAAACAAATCTTACTGCTGCTGTTTTTCCAATCCCTGGTTGACCAAGGATTAACAAATTTTTTCCATTTCTTTTTTCGAATAGAGGTTTAATACAAGATACGATATGATGTTGTTGATTTTCACGATAAGGCAATAGTTTTGGCAAGTATTCATAGTCTAAAGAAATTTCATCAGAAAATAATGATTCTGAATCTTGTAAGATGTTGTCAAATAAAGACATATTTTAATATTAGTGTAAAAAGATATAAACTTTTTTATAATTCTTTTATACCATCTTTTGTTAGGGCAGTTAGCCTTATTCCTACACCCAATCTCAATAAAGCTGAAATCAAAGCTGTATGTTCTTTTCCTGTTCCAGAAACAAAATTAACAGCTACTTCTGTTCCTTTTACTTTATCTTTTAAACTTTTTTCTATCTGGTCTCTTAATTCTATAAGTCCTTGACTTTGTTGTATGATAATAAATTCTGCTTCTTTTTCTACTGTGAAATTTTCTTTACCAAATTCATTTGTAATTAAAAAAATTTTATCCCACTCTTGATCTTGAATTAATCTATTAACATGTCCCCATGTACCTTTTCCCGTGGATAAACAAGCTATTAATTCTGTCATGGAAAGGGGGTAAAATGGATTCTTTATAAACCTTACTAAATATTTTTATACAAAGTGGCATTAGTATAATTATGGTTAAAGTCCATACCAGAATAAAAAGAAAATTAGGCATAAGTGCTCATAGAGGTACTCGTTTAAAAAAGTATGATAAGAGGAATAAACCTAAAACTTTTAAGAGTGAGGACCTAGCAAAAATATGGGCTGCTAATAACAGCATAGAAACTTTTGAATTGATAAATTTACGCAATGAATTTTCTAAATCAAAAAAAATAAAGATTATAGTTCCAAATAAGGGAAATTTATAAATATTTTAAAAATTATTTAAAAGGAGGTTTAAATGATTAAAGCAAATTTACTTATTACCCATGACCCAGCACATCTAAAAAGAGCTAAAGAAGAAGTTACAACACTGTTGGAAAGTTTAGGTACAAAGGGACGTTTTCTAAAATCTGAAGTTGGTGGTATTTTAAAATTAAGAACTACTAACCCTAAGGAAGTTGTTAAAAGTTTAGTGAATTTATACAAGAAAAAACCTAAGAGCTTTGTAAGTACATGCCGTTGGATTCCAATTGATAAATGGTGTAGATCTGAATTAGGTAGTATGAAAAGAACAACTAAAAAATTTTCAAATGACATTAAAGACAATGAAAGTTGGAAAATGGACTTAGAAAAAAGACATTATGATAAACATCACACAACAGAATTGATTTCAGAGTTAACAAAATCCGTAGATAAGATGAAAGTGAACTTAAGTAAGCCAAAAAAAGTTATCAAAGTGGAAGTTATTGGAAAACAAGCAGGATTTTCTCTTCTTAGTAAAAATGAGATGTTAAGGGCTTCTTCAAAGAAGTAATTTTTTTCTTTTTTTAATTAATAATGCTTTTCTAAAATATATGTAACAATAAGATATAAAAACCCTTTTTTTACTGTATAATCATGAAAATATTGGCATTTGTGGATTTGCATGGAAATAAACTTTTTTTAAATGAAATAATTGAAAGAGCAAAAAGAGAGAAACCACATCTCATTATTTGTGCTGGAGATCTCTCAGATTGGGGACGTAATTTGAATTCAATCCTTTCAAAGATTAATAAAATAGGAATATTAACTTTAATTATCCATGGAAACCATGAATCTGAAGAAGAACTAACAAAAATCATTAAACCATTGAAATCTATTATTTTTTTACATGGATCTAGCTACAAAATCAATAAATATATCTTCTTTGGCTATGGTGGAGGCGGTTTTGCTTTAGAAGATAAGAAATTAGAAAAAATAATTAAGAAAGTTAAAACAATAAAAAAGAGATCAAAGATTATATTGGTTACCCATGCACCTCCTTACAATACAACCTTGGATCGTCTGGATCATATGGGCCATCTTGGTTCTAAATCTATTAGAAAATTTATAGAGGAAGTAAACCCTGTATTGAATATATGTGGCCATCTTCACGAAAACACTGGTAATGTAGATAAAATAAAAAGAACTAAGATTATTAATCCTGGAAATGGTGCAATACTAGAAGTATGAAATTAGTTTAAGTGTTCATGCTTATGTTTTCTATATTTATGATAAAAGAAAGCTTGGAAAACAATTAAGAATATTACTACTAAACTCATTATTCCTGCATTAATTTTTTGACAGTTATTAAAAATACATCCAGTACCCATAATAGAATTAGTTGTTATGTTATTTGAAAACCATGTTAATACAAAAAAACCTAATGCCATAATTATAACTGTGCCTACAGCAAATATCGAAAAATGTGGGAATATATGAGAAAGTGCTTTTATCTTTTTTTTAGGCATACTAAAGATTTTCTTTTATTTATTTAAATAATTTTCTGTCTGCACTATCTTTTTTTGATAAAAGGAAAACTCTGCTTTCTTCTTTTTCATCTATGATTTTCAATTTTAATAGTTCTGCTAATTTTGTAGTGAATGTTCTTAACTCCTTGTGTGTTGGCATCTGTTCATAAGTTATTCTATGTCTTGCATAACCAACTGGCATTGCAGCTTTGCATTCTAAAAATTTAAAATTTAGATCTTTGATTATATTTGCATAATCCTTTACATTACACATATTCAATTCTTTTGCTAAAGTTAATCTTATGGTAGGTCTATTGAAATTTTTCATTAAATTTAAGGATTCCATTAATCTTTCCCATCCATCTTTGATTGTAGGTTTACAGATTTTTTTGTATATTTTTTTATTTGGAGCTGGTAAAGTTATGTATAATTGTGTTGGTTTGTGTTTTAATAATTTTTTTAGCATTTCTGGTTTTGTACCGTTTGTAACCAAGAAAGTTGTCATTTTTCTTTTATGAATTTCATCAATAAATTGAGGTAGCTTTGGATACATACAAGCATCACCTGCTAAACTTAAGGCAAAATGCTTTGGATTCATTGCTTCATAAAATCTTTTTTTACCTATTTTCTTATTACCTAAAAATCCTTGTAAGATTTCCCTTTGGGCATTAATACAACCGTCAATAATTGTATTAGGATCGTCTGGTTTTTCTACGTCTTTAGCTAAGGTGTAATCTAGATAACGCCAACAAAATTGACAACGATGTAAACAATTTAAGAATGCTGGACTCATCTGAATACATCTCCAGCTTTTTATCCCATAAAATTTATGTTTATAACAAGTATTTTCATTCCTTATAGCTTTTTTACACCATAAGCAAATTTTAATAGCAGTATGTTTACCAATTATTCTATAACCTTGTTTTTCTAATAATTTCTTAACCTTTATTTGCATAAAATAAAATTAGAAGGAGTATTTATAAATTTTTTTCAAAAGAGATAAGAGAATTTATTTCCCCTATTTCTAAACAAAAATTATATAAAGAACAGATAATAATTAATAAGTGATTCAATTTGATGCATATAAATTTAAAACAAAAACCAAAAAGTCCTGTAATCATCGAGGGTTTCCCTGGTTTTGGAATGGTTAGTACAATTGCAACTGAATTCTTAGTAGAACATTTAAATGCAAAGTCAATTGGGAAAATCTGGTCTGAAAAGTTAATGCCTTTAGTGGCAATTCATAAAAATAAAATTTTACAACCTTTAGAAATTTATTATGATAAAAAAGATAATATTGTTATTTTACATGCCTTAAGCAATGTGAATGGATTGGAATGGGAAATTTCTGATATGATCGTAGAATTAGCAAGACAATTAAAAGCAAAAGAGATAATAAGTTTAGAAGGTGTTGGATCTGCGGATCCTAAAAGTAATAATGCATTTTATTATAGCAGAAATGATAAGCAAAGTAAATCTCTAGAAAAAATTGGATTAAAACCACTTAATGAAGGAATTATTATTGGTGTTACTGGTGCTTTATTATTGAAATCTGAAAAACTTCCTGTTTCTTGTATATTTGCTGAAACTCATTCTAAGTTGCCTGATAGTAAAGCTGCAGCTAAGATTATTGAAACATTGGATAAATATCTTGGATTAAAAGTAGACTACAGGCCTTTAATTAAAACTGCTGAAAAATTTGAAGCTAAACTAAAAGGCCTTATGAAAGGCGGTAAAGAAGCCCAAACTTTAAAAGAAGCAAAAGAATTAAGTTATTTAGGTTAAATAAAATAAAGTCATTAAAATTCCAATTATTATTAAAGCTATTCCTATAATTCTGAAAAAACTATCTGAGAAAGAACTTAGTGGGAAAATAATTTTTCTTATTTTTTTTGGTCTAATTATAGATAAAATTCCTGTTATCAATATAATTATACTAAAAAGAAGGATTGGCCATTTTATTTTTCTATCTCCACTTTCTTTTACAAAATATCCTGTTATTTTTGAAAATCCTTTTTCTACTGGCTCCCCAACTAAGAAACCTGTGCATTTATTATTAGAACACGTATTACTAATACATTCATAATTATTGCTGCATTCTTCTTTTAAATTTTTTTGATTAGACCAAAGGTTTTTTTTACAATATATGTTAGGATCATTTAATCGTGTGCCTTCTGAAAGACAGTCTCCATTTAAATCACAATTACTACCCTCATTTAGACATTTTTTTGTTTTAAGATTACAAGAATCAACAGTACAGATATTATCATCATTACAATCTAAATCTGTATTACATCTAAATTCTCTTTTAAGTAATTCGTATTCTATATACCCTTCACCACCAGGTTCAAGTTCCCAATCAAGGATATTTATTTGAAAATTATCTATAAGAGCTGGTTCTCCATATCTTCTAACTACCAAGGATTTTGATTGATTTTCTATTTTTAAAATAGCTGAACCATAACTCCCTATATTAACTAAAGTTACTTCCTTTCCAGCTATTATATTTGTTTCACCAACATCTATTCTTTCTGCTTTTATTGCATTTGTTAATAGAAATAAAAAAAGTATTAAAATGAATAATTTACGAATCATATTATGAGGTAGAATGAACTTGTTTATTAATTTTTTTAAATAAAAAATAAAGATATATTATTTTATCTACTATGTTATTGAAAATATTTAAAGAAAGAAGTTTTTTTTATCTTTTCTTTTTTCTTTTAGCTGGCTTTTTAGCTTTCTTTTTTCTTTTACCGCCTCTAGCCATCTTAGCTTCACAAACATTTCCTTTACCATCTACATAGTATAAATGACCTGGTTTTCTTGTAATAACATTTTTTGCAACAATTTTTCCCATACAATTCACCTCCAAACTTTCTGATTTTATCGACGTGAAAGAAGTATTTAATACTTTTGGTAATTTTAGAATTTTTTTAAAATTTTCTTGGAATTAAAATCTTTTGTTTTTGATTAAAATGTTTAAGATTTATTTAAACTAAATATTTTAATAATTGATTAAAGGTTTTATTCCTTAACTATTGTTAAGATTAGATAATAACTTACTGTTTTTGATTAAAGGTTTTAGTCTTATTATTATCTTCGTAAAAAGTATGTGCTATCTCGTCGTATTTTTCTTGTATATCTGTAAAACTTGGGATACCATACATCTGTAATGTTGTTCTTATATCTGAATGTCCTGCTATTTGTTGGACAAAATTTGGTGGAACACCAATTTTTAATAAATGTCTAATAAAACTATGTCTAAAGATATGTGGGTTTACACTATCCTTTGTTGGATCTGGGTGTGTTATACCTGCTTTTTTTGCAGTATTCTTTACAATTGCATTTATTCTGCTTTCATCTATCCCATCAGAATTTTTTTTGTTACTTTGTATTAATTTGCCATATTGTCTTGAACTTATATAGAATTTGATAGATTGTAATGTATCTGGATCTGTTGGTACAGATCTAGCTTTATCCCCTTTTGCTTTTGGTATAAAAATTCTCTTTTTCTCAAAATCTACATCTTGTATCCTAAGGTTACATAATTCAAATCTTCTCATACCTGTTCTTGCTAGGATTTTTAGAACAACTTGATCTCTTAGAGATTTTGCTGCTGTTATTATCTTATTTATTTCATCCATTGAAAGATAGTATATATTGTATCTTTTTTTGGCTTTTTTAGAAACTGTTGTTTTAACCTCTTTTTCTTCCATATTTACATAAAAAACGCAATACTTGTTTATATATGTTGCGTTTTTGGCCTATTTTCGCCACAGAAGTAGTAGAAGTGTGGTGTTTTTAGTATAAATCAGTGTTTTTTAGTATATTTTGATTAAATTGGTGGGTTTTTCGTGATAAAATGTATTCTTAAAAAATTCTTCTAATATCTATTGGCCTAAGATTATCTTCATAATGTGCATGTGGGTAGTTATCAACGCTTACAAATTTAGCTCTGATATAATCAGGAATTTTTAATTTGTATTTACCATGCAAGATACCTGGTTTTTGTCTTTCTTCGGACATATCAAGACTTGCTTTTTTATATTCTAAGAAAGATAAGTTTGGAAAAGGTATCAAGCTGTTTTTTATTTTTAAAAAAGTACCTAGATATCTATTAACTTTTTTTACTTCTTTTTCTGTTAAATCAGATAAAGTTTTTTTTGAATTTTCTAATGATATTTCTATAAGTTTCATACTATTGGTACTATATAATTAAATATAAATTTTATGTTTTTGTGTATATATAAAATTTTTAATCAACGCTTAAAAGTTTTAGACGGAAAGATTTATAAGTTAAAAATGTGAATATTTTATTATGTTAGAAGTAATGAGAACTAGGATAAAGGACCATACTGAAAAAGTAAAGAAAACAGCAAAAGAAGTAAACAAAGAAATAAGAAAACATATTATTACTGCTGTTACTGCTGCTTTTGCATTTATGATTGCTTTATTTTGGAGAGATCTTATCCAAGAAGGTATTAATAAACTTATAGAGAATGTTGGAGCTAATGGTGATTCCTATTTTTATAAAATACTTATGGCATTAGTTGTAACAGTTATTTGTGTTTTTGGTATTGTTTTCTTTGCTAGATTAGAAAAGAAAGATTTAGGTGAAGGAACAAAAGAAAGCGAGAAGAAAAAAGCTTAAAATTTTTCTTTAATTTCGATTTTTTTCTTTTTCTTACAGAAAGGATTCTTTTTTGTTGAACGCACGTATGCTTGTTTACCCTTTCTCCGTCGTTTAACTATACCTAATTCTTCTAAAAATGTTATATATTGAGAAACTGTTGATCTAATTTGAGGGTAACTTTTATCAGGATAAATTTCTTGAGATAAATATTTCAAACTAATCCACTGATCTGGATTCTCTTTTTGTAATGCAGCCAATCTTTGGCAAAATATTTTTTGTTTATCTGTTAGATCGTCGATTAAAGTGCTTGAAATTCTTTCTTCTACCTCTTCTTGTATATGTTTTTCTTTTATTTTTAACTTATTAAATAAAGTTTCTAGAACTTCTAACCTTGTAATTATTGAATTTAACTTATCATGGTGGTCATCTTTAATGTGATATAGACCACTAACCCGTATGTGTGCTTTTTTAATATCTTTTTTTATGTTGGTGAATGAGTTTTTTAAATTTTGATGCAAAATATCTAATTTCTTTTTCCTTCCAAAGAATAAAAATGCCATGATTTTAGGAAGATTAGCTTATTATTAAATTTTTCTGTTGGTTTACCGAACGTTCATAGACGTCTATAGACGGTTTACCGAACGTTTACCGAACGTTCACCGACGCATTATAATGATAATATTGTAATTTTTTAAAATAATTTTGTTTGATTTTGATCAAGACCATAATAAATATCTTCTAATTTTTGTTTTAAATTGAGGTTTTTAAAGTTTTTATCGACGGAAAGAGCAATAATTCGGTTATTTATACGATTTTTGAGGATTGGAAAGCCTTTTTTGATAAGATTACTGATATATGTGCGTATGCAACCTTCTGATAATTTGAGAGGTTTTGAGATATCGAAGTAAGTAATAGGGTGTTTTAGTTCATTTTCTAAGTGTTGAAGAGTTAGAAAAACTAAGAGTTCTTGTCGAGGAAGTTGTTGGAATTTGGTCATTAAATCATCAATACTAGTTAATTGTTTAACAAGTGACTGTTTAGTGAATGAATGAATGAATGAATAGACCCCTTTATTTCCTATGGAACTTTCTTCTAAAACTGGCTTATTTTCGCTTATTTCCTCATTATCTCTTAAAAATGGTCTCCTTTCTTCATTTAAAGTTATAATTTCCTTATTTTTAATAGAAATAAGCTCTTTTAGCTCTTTAATTTCATTTTCGAGCTCATTTATGTGTTCTTTTACTTTTTTAAAAGAATTTCTTACGTTTTCCTGGAAAAGGGGGTCATTTTGTTCCATTTTAAATTTTATTTATGTGCCTAAGTGCATAACATGTGCACAGGATGTGCATAAGAAATGAATAACTAATATATAACTATTTACTTTTTAGAGAATAAGTGTCTGAATAATAAGAGCAATGTATACTGATAGGACATATATTGCATTTTGGGCTTCTTGTTAAACAAATTTCCTTTCCATGCAATACAAATAGTTCATTAATATATAACCAATACTTTTTGTGGAGCTTATTTTTAAGATCAACCCATATTTTGTTTGCAGTTTTTTCTTCAGTCCAACCAAGTCTTTTAGAAATAACTTCAACATGAATATCGACGGGGATTTCTTCTTCATTGAAAGCGTATACTAATGTGCAGGCTGCTACTTTTGGTCCTACCCCTGGTAATTTTATTAATTCTTCCAATGTATTTGGTACTTGTCCATTATATTCTTCTAATAATATCCTTGAAACTTCTTTTATCCTCTTTGCTTTTATTTTGTAGAACCCACTTTTCTTAATTGTTCTTTCTAAGTCTTTAATATTAGCATTTGCTAAGCTCTTAATTGATTTATATTTTGAAAATAAATTCTTGACTACTTTTATTGTGTTTTCATCACGGTTACGAATGCTAAGAATTGTTGATATTAGAATGTAGAAAGGACTTTTCTTTTTAATGCTACCCAACATACTTTTTTTCTTGTATGATTTTCTTAAAATGCTAAGTATCTCATCTACTTTTATTTGATTCATATGCTTTTAGTACTTTTGGAGGAATCCTCCACTTTATTCTAGCAAGATATTGATAACCTCTTGTATTTTTCTTTACTTCTTCTACAAAACCATCTTTTTTTAATTCTAAAAGGATTTTTTTAGTAAACTCATTATCCCTTCTTAGTTCTAATGCAATTTCATTTGTAAACCTTGCTGCTAATGGATTTTCATATAGAATTGAGACAATATCATCTTTTAGAAGTTGAATTGTTTTTTGCGATAATCTTACCATAATAAAGCTTGTACTGTTAAAATATTTAAACTTTATTATTTATGCGGTAAAACGCAAATATTTTAATAGTAAGTTTTTTAAGCTAATATCTAGGTTATTTTGAAATTAAAAAGAGTTCTACAAATGATTAATTTTATGAAAAAGCCTTACGAGGCCAAGGAAGTTGAAGGTATATTAAACCCTTTAGTTAAAAAGTGGTTTTTAGATAAGTTTAGAGAGTTCTCTTTGCCACAATTATATGGGGTAAAAGAAATACATGATAGAAATAATATCTTAATTAGTGCACCTACTGGAGCTACTAAGACATTAACTGGATTTTTGAGTATCCTTAATGAATTAATAAATTTGTCTGAGAAAGGGAAACTAATGGACAAAGTTTATTGTGTTTATATTAGCCCATTAAAGGCTTTAAATTATGATATTGAAATTAATTTAAATGAACCATTAAAAGAAATTGAAAAAATAGCTAAGAAGAAATTTGGAATAAGAGTTGGAGTAAGAACTGGGGACACTAGTCAGAGTGAAAGAAGCAAGATGTTAAAAAATCCTCCTCATATTTTAATAACTACTCCAGAAAGTTTAGCTATAATGTTGAATTCTTATAAATTTAAAGAGAACTTAACAGAAGTAGAATGGTTGATTGTTGACGAGATTCATGCTTTAGCTGATAATAAAAGAGGTGTTCATTTGTCTTTGAGTGTTGAGAGATTACAGAAGTTAAATCAAAATAAAATAACAAGAGTTGGATTAAGTGCAACTATAAGTCCTTTGGAAGAAATTGCAAAGTATCTTGTAAATGAAGATGGAAATTGTAAGATTGTAAATGTTCAATTTATTAAAGATATGGATTTAAAAGTTTTGAGTCCTGTTCCTGATTTAATAGATATAACTCATAAAGATATGCATGATTCTTTGTATAAGTTAATTGATAAATTAATTCAAGGTCATAAGACTACTTTGATATTTACAAATACAAGAAGTGCCACTGAAAAAGTTGTACATCATTTAAAGGAAAAATTTCCAAAAAATTATACTGAGAATATTGGAGCACATCATGGAAGTTTAGGAAAAGAGCATAGGCATAATATTGAAAAAAGATTAAGGGAAGGGAAATTAAAAGTTGTTGTTTGTAGTACTTCTTTAGAACTTGGTATTGATATTGGTTATATAGATCTAGTAATCCTATTAGGAAGTCCTAAGTCTGTTTCAAGAGGGCTACAAAGAATTGGAAGAAGTGGACATAAGTTACATGATACAGCTAAAGGTAGGATAATTGTTCTTGATAGAGATGATCTAATTGAAAATGGTGTTTTATTGAAAGCTGCTATTGAAAAGAAAATTGATAACATACATATTCCTGATAACTGTTTAGATGTTCTTTCTCAACAGATTTATGGTATTGCTTTAGCTGATAGAATCCATATAGATGACTTGTTTGAATTAATTAAGAAAAGCTATTGTTATAGGAATTTGAGTAAGGAAGATTTCTTTGAAGTTATTGATTATTTAGCTGGTGAATATACTAAGTTAGAGGATAGAAATGTTTATGCAAAAATATGGTATGATAAGGAAACTGGGATTGTTGGAAAAAGAGGAAGATTAGGTAGAGTTATCTATATGACAAATATTGGAACTATTCCTGATGAGACAAGAGTTAAGGTTAAAGTTGGAAATCAAGTTGTAGGAACTATTGATGAAGCTTTTTTAGAGCGTTTGAGAAGAAATGATGTTTTTGTTTTGGGTGGAGAAAGATATGAATTCTTATTTGCTCGTGGGATGGTTGCACAAGTTAATGCATCTGTTTATAGGCCGCCTACAATTCCTTCGTGGTTTTCTGAAATGTTGCCTTTAAGTTTTGATTTGGCTTTGGAAATTGGGAAATTTAGGAGATATGTTGAAGAGAAGTTTAAATCTGGAAAAAGTAAAAAAGAAATTTTAGAATTTATTAATGATTATTTGTATGTTGATAAAAATGCTGCTAATGCTATTTATGAATATTTTAAAGAACAGTTTTTGTATTTGGAAGTTCCTAGTGATAATAAAATTATAATTGAACATTCTTCTGAAGAAGGTAAAAAATATGTTGTGTTTCATAGTTTGTATGGAAGAAGGGTAAATGATGTTCTTTCTAGAGCTTTGGCTTATGCTATTTCTAGATTAGAACATAAAGATATAGAATTTGGAATAAGTGATAATGGATTTTATATCGGTTATAATAAAAAATTAAGAGTTATGGATGCTTTTAAGTTATTAAAAAGTGAAGAATTAAGAGTTGTTATGGAAAAAGCTTTGGAGAAGACTGAAGTTTTAAGGAGAAGATTTAGACATTGTGCTACTAGGTCTTTAATGATATTAAGGAATTATAAAGGAAGAGTTAAGAGAGTTGGAAGGCAACAAGTTAGCAGTATGATATTGCTAAGTGCTGTTAAAAGAATAAGCGAGGATTTTCCTATTTTGAAAGAAGCTAAGAGAGAGGTTTTAGAAGATTTGATGGATATTGATAATGCTGAGATAGTTTTGAAAGGAATTGAAAAAGGAAAAATTAAGGTTAAAGAATTGCATAGTGTAATTCCAAGTCCTTTTGCTTTTAATTTAGTTTTACAAGGATATACAGATATTATGAAAATTGATGATAAAATTGAATTTTTAAGGAGGATGCATAATAAAGTTTTAGCTAAGATTGGGAAAAATGGATCTAAAGAATATATGTAAAGAATATTTTAATTATATGTTAAAAACTGGAAAATATACTGAAGATGAATTAGATGAATGTCTAAGATTTCATTTACATCATAAAATAGAAAACGTGGCTAAAGTTGACGAAAAATTTTTGGAATTAGAAGTGTTGGTTGGTGATTCTAAAATTTATTGCCCAAAAAATCATAAAGATGTTACTTTATGCTCTTATGAAGAGATATTTGATAGTTGTATAAAGAAAATAATATTTGATTTCTTAAAAGAGGGAAAAGTGTAAAATGGAATTATTTAAAAATATAGAAATAATTGATTTAGCTCTTTATTTATCTAAATATAAAACTTTGATAATATCTGATTTACATATTGGATTTGAAGAATCTTTGAATAAACAAGGAATTTTTGTTCCAAGATTTCAGCTTGATGATTTATTTAAAAGATTAAAAGGAATTTTAGATAAAGTTGAAATTAAAAGAATTATTATTAATGGGGATTTAAAACACGAGTTTGGTACTATTTCTGATCAAGAGTGGAGAGATAGTTTAAAATTAATAGATCTTTTTTTAGAATATAGTGAAGTTATTTTAGTTAAAGGAAATCACGATGCTATTTTTGAGCCAATAGCTAAGAAAAAAAATATTAAAATTGTTGATTCTTTTAAAATTGATGATATTTGTATTTTACATGGTAATAAAATTTTAGAAAACTTAGATTGTAATATTTTAATAATTGGTCATGACCATCCTGTTGTTAGTTTAAGAGAAAATAGCAGAGTTGAAAAATATAAATGTTTTTTAAAAGGTAAATGGAAAGATAAGAATTTGATTGTTATGCCTTCTTTTAAATTATTAATAGAAGGAAGTGATGTTTTCAAAGAAAAATTATTGAGTCCTTATTTAGATGATGTAAGTGATTTTGAAGTTTTTGTTGTAGGTGATAAGATTTATAAATTTGGTATACTAAAAGAAATCTAAATTTTTTTTAAAAAAGATAAATATTTATATTTGTTATAATTATTTTATAAGTATGTATCAAAGAAGTATAGAAGAGATAAGAGAAAAATATAAAGATGTTCTTGAAAATGAAGCTGTTTATGCCATATCACACTGGGTAGATCGTTGTCCTTGTGGTGCTGAAGATGATGGAGGAAAACAAGAGCCTTTTGATGTAGATAAATATTTGGAAAGGGCACGAATAAATGCAGAGGGTTTTCCTGAAGCAGTTGAAAAAGCACTTGAAGGAATTAGTACAAAATCAGATTCTGCTAAGAAAGATACTTTAGAAAATATTTAACCAATATAATTACTTGTGTCTGTTTTTTGATTTACTCTTGGTAAAGG
>NZBH01000003.1 GCA_002687815.1 archaeon
GGAAAAGAAATTAAAATCAAATGGACAGCAAAGAAAAAAATCTCAGATTATTTCAGGAATGTGATTGAACTTAAATGGCACATTCTCGGCATGGTTGATGCAGAAGTTGAAATTGAAGGCCAGAAACAAAAAACAAATAAAGGTGAAGTAAAAATAGATTTTAAAGCAACTCTTGAAAGAGATTATGAAAAAAGATGGGAAGACAAGCCTGTCTGGAAGTTCTTAAGAGGAATTTACGACAAATATATAATCAGAACAACAATGGAGCAATATGAATCAAATCTCGTTAATAAAGCAAGTTCTTATTTTGAACAAATCAAAGCATTTCTAAACCTTTCTGGTAGGCAGTAACTCCACCACAATAATCTTTATAAAATATTCAAACATAAATTTTTTATGAAATTCATACACATAGTTTTACTTGCAATTTTTCTCATAATTTCTATTAATTTTGCCTCTGCTTTAACAGCAGATTCAGAATCAGAAAGCAATGTTGTTATACCAGAACTCAACCATCCAGCTAAATTTACACTTACTATTACAGGTGCAGAAGAAGGAAGCTACACAGTTTATACACTTACAGATGTAATTATAAGACCAACCAGCCCTTTCCAGCTCAATGCAGGAACAAATAAAATTAATATTTTTGTATATCCAACAAGCCAGTTAAAAGAAAGAGGATTTTATACATTTACTTACAATATAGGAAATATACAAAGCAAACTAACTACAAAAATTGTAGATTTAGAAGACCTAATTGAAATTAGTTCAGATTCAATTAATCCTGAATCAGATGAAGTAACTTTTTATGTTAGAAATAGAGAAAAATCTTCTGTAGAAAACCTAACAGCAAAATTCAGTTCAGTTATTTTTGAAACAGAGCAGGAATTTGACTTAAAACCATATGAAAAAACAGAAATCACAGTTAAAGCAGATAAAGACAAGTTGAAAAAAACAGAAGCAGGAACCTATGTAGTGAAAGCAGAATTTGAAACAGAAGAAGGAAAGAAAATTGTCGACGGCAAAATCTATATTGGAGAAAAAAAGAATATTGTTACAGAAGATGACAGCTCAGGACTTTTAATCAGAACAAGAACAGTTACAAAAATTAATGCAGGAAATGTAAATGAAAATGTAAAAGTAGTAATGAAAAAAAATGTTTTCTCAAGATTATTTACTACATTTAATGAAGAACCTCTTTCAGTTGACAGAAGCGGTTTTGGAATTACATATGAATGGAGCAAACAACTCGGACCTTCTGAAATCTTCACAGTTAAAGCTAAAACAAATTATATTTTCCCATTGATGATTATTATTGCTGCTTTAATTATTATCTGGGGTTTCAGAAAATTTATGACAACAAAAATTGAAGTTAAAAAATCTGTCTCATATATTAAAACAAAAGGTGGAGAATTTGCACTAAAAGTTAAATTAGCTGTTAAAGCAAGAAAAAGCATTGAAAATGTTTCAATAATTGATAAAATTCCTTTAGCTGTAAAAGTTTATAAAAAATTCGGAACACTAAAGCCAGATAAAGTAGATATAGCAAACAGAAAAATACAATGGGATATTGGAGATTTAAATGCAGGGGAAGTAAGAATTTTCAGTTATGTTATTTATTCAAAAATCGGAGTTATTGGAAAATTCTCACTTCCAAAAGCTCTTTCTGTTTTTGAAACCAACAACGAAATCCACGAAGTTGAATCAAACAAAGTTTTCTTCTTAAGCGAGCAGACAAGCAAGGATGAATAATTCAATAAATTTAAAAATCAATTTTTATATGCTATATTGTGTTATCCCACTATAGCTCAATGGCAGAGCGCGTGGCTGTAGAATAACGTGGACATTCTCCTGTTTTTGGAGATAAGAATGAAGCGTAATAAGTCCGTGTAACGGTTTTGTTTTATACAGAACCCGCGTTACCCAAGTTCGATTCTTGGTGGTGGGATAATTGCTATCAAAGATAGCATGAATCGGAGGTTTCTCGCAAACCTTCGATTCTGAACAATTCGCTTTTTCAACAAATTTATTTAGATAATTGAAAATGCAAATTGTGAATTTGGTGGTGGGATTTTCAATCAAGAATTAATAAAGAACAACAGGCCTGTCAGAATCTTCCCAACCTAAATCAACACTGCTTATTTCCTCAATAGTTTCTAAATTATTTGCCTTAATTTTTTTATTAGAAATTGTATAAAGATAATCATCCATATATAAGCTTCTTTTTATATCATTGTTCCAATCGCGTGAAATCCCATAATTTACTCCACCTGGCAATTGATCAATCATTATACTTCCCCATCTTGTCCCAACATGAGCAGAACTTGTCCACATACCATCATCTTCTTTTGTCCATATATTTCCATCCCAATCTTCTCTTGTAGCTCCCACAAGTTCATTAACTGCAGGGCCATATTCCCTATAATCTATTAGCTGTTCATCATGAGTAATTCTTCCCCTCACACTTATTTCATCTGTATTTATATTTAAAACATAAGCACCCTGCCACGCTTCCCTACCCCAAGCATTATCCGGCACTTTCCCAGAATATTGGGTCTCGTCAACTTCAGCCAAAGTAATAGGCACAACAAGAAGATTCTTTTCTCTATCAAATAAAAAAGCATGATGATCATGCAAAGCATAACTATCTGTTCCCCTGTCTCCAATTTCAATTTTTGCTTTTTCAATTGGATTTTCAACATCAGAAACATCAAACAGCGAAATCTTCACACCCTGATACCATGAAAATTGCTCGCCACCGCCTCTTGTTTCTTTTCCAATTCCAATAATATGATTTTCATCATAAGGATGCAAGTAATCAGAATAACCTGTAATCTTCAAATAACCTAAAACTTCCGGTTCTTCTGGATCAGAAACATCAATTACAAATAATGGGTCAACTTTTTTAAAAGTTACAATATAAGCTCTCTTACCCATAAATCTCGCAGAATAAATTCTTTCACCAGGAGCCAAATCCTCAACCTTGCCCATAATTTCTAAATCCTCATCTAAAATATACAAATGATTCAAACTTGTCATTCTCTCTGACCGTGAAACCTGCCCTGTTGTTGTAGCAATTCTAAAATTCCCATCATATTCATCCATTGAAAACTGGTTTAAAATTCGTCCAGGCACTTTCCCAGCCCCTTTGTAATCAATATCAAACCCATCAACACCAATTTTATAAATTGCTGTTTTTTCATATTTTTTCTGAAAACTAATTTCTAATTCTTCAAGTTTTTCAAAAAGCTCAGAATCAAATTCAGCCTTATTATCACCTTCTAACGAATCAGAATAATCTCTGACAATTTCCTGTATTTTATCTGACTTAATATAATAAGATTTATCAGAATCCATAATTTCCCTTACTTTTTCAGCTTCTTCAAAAGGCAGCACCTCAAGATAAACTTCATTAACTGTTTCTTCAAAATATGTTTCATATTTTGTATACTCTGTTCTGACAAGGTAAATATTGTTCTGAGAAACATAAATTTGCCTTGAACTACCTGTTAAATAAGTCTCACTGTCAAAATCTCCGCTTTCAATATTCAGAGCAATTATCGAAGTAAAAACATAGCTATTATCATCATGAGGAAAATAATAAACTTCTTCAGCCATAACTTCCTTTTCAACTCCTCCAACTGCAAAAACCGGAGGTTCGGGATTATTAGGCCTTACAAATTTACTAGACACAATATAAACATAATCTCCAATCATTCTTGAATCAACATAAGAGCCATCTATCTCAATTTCATTATCTAAAACAGGGTTTTCTCTGTCACTTATATCATAAATAAAACCTTTATGAGAACCGCCACTATAATATCCACCAGATCCAGTACTACCAAAAACAATTAACTTATCATCATTAATAAAAATATCTCCAATAAATTCATTGAATTCAATTTCGCTTAAAATTTCCATAGATTCTGCAGGATAAGCATCAACTATTACAACTTTTTTACTAGACACAATATAAATATGCTTGCCGTCATTTTTAACAATATCTGCTTCATCAACACCTTCAACCTGTATATTTGTTTCAGAATACTCACTTGCACTATCCACCATTATACTACTAGCAGTACCTCCTGCCCCTACAGCCATTGTTGTATCTTTTGTCATTTCCATTACTCCGCCAAATATGCCTCCTAAAAAACCTTGGCTTTCAACACGTTCATCTATAAAACTTTTCAAATCAGAATAAGACTCAAATTGTCTTAATTTCAAATCATCTCCAACATCCATCCCAGGACCAACATCCCCACCTCTTGGATACATAACAGCAACAAGAATAACAGCTACTGCAATCACAGCAAGCACAGGAAGAAGAGTTCTTAAAACATTTAAGCTTGGCTTGCTGGATTTATGAGAAATTATAATATGTTTTTTTGCAAGTTTATAAGTTGGAATCTTCTTTCCCTTAACACTCCAGAAAAAATTCTTTGCTTTTTCAACCAAACCTGCCTTAATTAATTTTTTTAAATTATACTCGGCTGTATTTAATGGTATTTCCAGATTCTTAGAAATATCCTGCTCACTTGCTTCACCATAATCTGCTAAAAAATCCAAAATCTTCTTACAAGTGGAATTTTTCAAAACCTCAGCAATATGTTTTGACTTCTCATCATCTAATCCAACTAATACAAATTTGTCGTCCATAATTTATCTAAAAAAAACATGTTTATAAATACAGCGAAGACTTCAACCCTATTTGAAGTTATTATAAAATTATTATAAAATTATCAAACTTTTACTAGCAATTATAAAAAAAGTACAAGAAATTATAAATAATTATAACAAAAATCACAAAAAATCCCGCCACCACTCCAAAATTAATCAGCACCACTCCGTAGTTCTTCCCTATTTAAATAAAATTGTCCCAAAAAATATATTTCACATCTCATAATTATATATAAACAAAAATCAACCCATAATATCGCCTTGTTGGGGGACTGCGAATCCGATCTAAATTTCGGCACGACGCAGTTCCTATTTTTATTATATTAAAATCATTATGGGAAAAACAAAACTAGCATATCTTAGCCTAAAAAATATTTCAGAAGGATGTTTTAGTGATGAATATGCTATCAATGTAGAAAATTATTGGGGAGAAACTACTAGTGGGTTTTTTGAAAAACAACATGTTAAAGAAGGGATGCTTGAAGTAAAAGTTGTAGAAGAAAAAGGCAATATGGTTTCTATAATTGTTCCTGGAAGATTCATTGAAGGAAATGAAGAAGCAGGTATGGGAAATTTTATTACTGTTAATAGAAAAACCATCATACCCTAATAAAATTATTATACCTATGTAAAATCATCACTTAAAATCATAATTACTCTTTCAACTTCTGAAACTGCAAATGCTGATAATCTTCCCTCATTACAAACCACCATCTAAAAGCAAAATGCAGTGTAAAAATAAATAAAACAGTTGCAATTGGAAAGAAAATCTGATGTCCTGTAGTCCAGTTTGGAAAATCTCTTACTAAAAAAATCATAGCTAAAAAACTTCCTGTAGCAATAATCCCAGCAGTTTGAATCATTGAAGAATATTTATTATGAACAATCTGCAAACGCCTTAAATTAATCTCTACCCCAAAATCAAACTTCTGTGACCTTGTAGTTCTTTTTATTTTCTCTCTGCCCAATCTATAAACATACAAAAGAGAAATAATAAAAAACCCAGGCAGCAATGCAAGAGAAAGAATCAAAACCACAGAACTAAATGTCGGCTTTAAAATCCATGATATAATCACCCCAATTACAAAACTCAAAACAATCCCAGTTATCACCCCATCTTTAAGGTTTTCTTTTAACATGCCAAACCAAGGATTTGTGGTTTTATAAATTTTTATATCTTTATTTTTTCAACAAAACCCGCACCATATAAACCATAGAAGCAAGCACAACACCAACTCCATCTAAAAAAACATCAAAAATCGTGCATGCTCTTCCTGGAACAAAAAATTGATGGATTTCATCTAAAGCTCCATAACCAACAGCAAGTAAAATTCCAATTAAAAAAAGATAATATTTCTTCTCTCCTTTAATTAAAGCAATTAACAAAAATAAAGTTAATAAAAAAAACGATAAAATATGGTAAAGAATTGGTAAAAAACGAATCCCAAATGCTGAAGGCAAAAATATAAGCGACGAAATAATCCAAATCCCAACCACCCCCACAACCACTATAAACCATGATAATCTAGAATGTTTTTCAAAAAAATCAAACACCATCAAATCAAAACACAAAACTTGCTTTATAAAAAAATCTATACTCAATTATATAGTTTAAAAATATCAACTAATCATCCCCATTATTATCTTTCAGTTTGTTCAACTTTTCCTTAGCTTTTTGAAATTCTTCTTCTGCTTCACTTAATTCAGTTTTCTCATTTTTAATTTTTGAAATTTGTTCCCGAGCATCTTTTAATTCTTGTCCAGCTTTTTCTAATTTTTTTTCAGCACTACCCAATCTATTATCATGTGACTGCCCTCTTAATTCAGAAAGTTTGACAACTCTTGGCTCATCATGACCACTTGATAAACTTGAACCAAAATCATAACGCTTTTTTATCATAAAAAAACCAACAACACCTCCAATAATAATCAAACCAACAATAAAATAAATAATATAAGATTTAGAAAATTCAACAAGATTAGAAACAACATTTCCAGTCATGCCACTTTCATCTTCTTCCTCTTCTTCCTCTTCAGTTGTTTCTTCTTCAACCTCTTCTTCTGTTTCTTCTTCCTCTTCAGTTGTTTCTTCTTCAACCTCTTCTTCTGTTTCTTCTTCCTCTTCAGTTGTTTCTTCTTCAAAAGTCAATGCATTAAATATATTATCCCGCATATTTAATGAAATTACATTATTTGTAGCAAAAGTCCCTGCATTTTTTTCACTAATAATATTTTCTGGTTTTAAAAATAAAGACCTATTTCTAATAGCAAGAATAATAATATTAACCATTTCAACATCTGTTCCAATTTTCTCATTTTCCCTACCATCTGGACCTATTTCAAAAATAATGCTTTTAATCCCTTGAGCAGTTAAAGCATCACTTATCCTTACAATATAAATTTCATCAGGATTTGCCTTTAAATCAACATTTGGATGAAATTTAAAATCATCTGCAGCTAAAACAAACGACATACTAGCAAATACTAATAAAAAAACCAACACACTTAATTTTTTCCCCACCATTTTACTTACTTAAGTAGATTTTAGTATTTATAAATATTTTTATGGTTGAAAAGATATACTTTCAACAGATATAAACAAGATATATTCTTAATTTTATCAACTAGTAGCTATGCTAAAAACATTCTTAATTGCAACAATAATTGTTGCTGGAACAAAAATTACGAGCAATGCATCAAGCATTCTTTCCAAAATTCCAAAAGTTATAACTGCGCTTTGGCCAAAAGCACTAGCAATTATTAATACAGCTCCAGATAATAAAAATGCCTGAACTTCTTTTTCACCAACATTAAGCAGTCCTACTGCAATTCCAATAATTGTAAGAATTGCCACAACTTCTGGAGTCATTCTGCCGACAAAAGCAAAAATAATTGCCAAAACCACCCCGAGTAAAAAAGCCCACTTCCCAATGTTTTTAGTTCTTTTACCTCTTTTTACCATTTTTATCTTAAGATTTCTATATTTATTAATGTTTTGACAGATAATAATAAGATAATAAATAAAAATACCAACATCATATTTACAAGACACAAACAAAATAAATAAAATCAAAAGAATCTAAGAATATAAGGTGAGGAGAAAAACCGAAGTCTAACTCCTCAATATGATAGAAGAATAAAGAGTTTTTAAGCTTTTCTATTTTAATATAATTATCTTTTCTTCTTTCTCTTTTCCCTATGTTTTTTCTAGATTCCCACCCAACTCCCTAACCCTCTCCTTAATCAAACCCATTGCTTCTTCTTTGCTTTCTTTTAATTTTTCACCACGTTTTAAAGTTTTTACCTTTTCAATTTTTAAATTTTCAATTTCTGATTTTATCTTTTCACTTTCTTTTAATAATTCCTTGGTTTTATCTTTTTTAATCAATTTCTTAATTTCATCTGTCTTTTTCTTATTATTATTAATAGAGTTTATTTTATCTTCAATATCCTTTTTAACATCACCACTATTCAAATTAGCTTCATCTAATAATTCCAAAATCTCTTTCCCTGCATCTTTTTGAAAACTTACTAAAAAATTTTCCTTATAAGCTTTTATCACATTCATGCTTTTCTCACTTGAATGAAAAACATTGCTCAAACCTTTAAAATCAATTAACCCTCTCAAATTTCCAACATCTTTCTCAATCTCATCTTTACTTACTTTAACCTCTTCTAATTTTTTTAAATTTTCAGCATAATCTCCACTACCTTTAATTTCCTCAACTTCTTCTAAAACTTTCTTTTCTTTTCCATCACTTTCCTCAATTTTTCCATTTAATTTCTTAATATCTAAACCAACCTGTTCAATAATTGAATTAATTTCATCAAGTTGTTTTATTTTTAATTTAGTAGAAGAAATCACATTTGAAGAATCTACGATTTTTTGGTTTTCATTAAATAATTCAGTAAAATATTTAGAAAAATTATTTATTTCCTGCTTTACTGCTGCAATTTCATCTCCAATTAAAAAAGTCGCTCTTTGATAAAAAACATAAGAATGNTTGTCAAAATCTGAAAAAATCTTATTCATNTCTTTAATNAATTGACTAAGATTTTGTTTTTCAACTTCTGTTAATTCTTTTATAAAAATATCAACAAAATCCAAGTACTTATCTAAACCTTGCTTCACAATTATCTTCGCTCTCTCTTCTACTTTTTTTCCCTCAACATCAACCTCTTCTAAGATTTTTGTTTTCTCACCAATTTCTTTAATAAATAAATCAACTCTCTCTTTTATTAAATCAAAAACCTTTTTTTCCTTTTCATTAATTTCCTCTGCCTTGCCATTAAGCCAGCTTTCAATATCTTCGAAAGCCACTTCCTCCACCACAACTTCATCTTCTTCAACTTTCTTTTTTCTTAAAAAATCAAAAAATCCCATAAATATTACAAAATTATAGTGCTTAAAAATGTTGGGGGTTGAAAATGTCCCAACTAACATCAAATCTTAATCTTCCCCTCTTGCCAGTCCTTAATTATCAATCTTGCTGCTCTGTCTTCATCAACAACCCCGCCCCGCCTCAGCAACCCCTTTTTCCTACCAACAGCCCAAATCACCTTCTCAGATTCTTCACTCCCAACCTTATCCTTATCTAATCCCAAAGAAATACCATAATGTTTCCCAATCTGCTTAGCATAATCTTTTAACAAACCTTGCACAACCAGCTCTGGATCCCGAATAGTGTCAAGTGTTCTTGCTCCAAGTTTTGCCTGCTCCTGAATTGCTTCTTTTTTAGTATGAGAATATTTAGACTCTGGAATAACACCAGGAGTATCAAGAATCAAAATGCTCTTTGTCAGGGAAATTTTTTGAACACCTCTTGTAAAACCTGCCTGAGCCCCTGTCTTAGCAGAACTTCTCCCAGTTAATGTATTAATCAAACTAGACTTTCCAGTATTAGGATAACCAACAATCCCAACCTGCGCCCTCTCCCGTCCCTCCATATTAATTTTCCGAATTTCTATCTTTATTTTATCCCGAAGCTCGCCCATTCCCCTCCTACTCCGAGAAGAAACAAAAACATATGACTTCATATCCTTAGAAATCTCCTTCCGCTTTTTCTTAATCTCAATCAAATCTGCTTTATTCAAAACATGAATTATCTTCTTGCCCTGCTTTTCAATCTCTGCCTCTAAATCATGATTTCTTGTCTCCTTAATAAACCGAGCATCCAANACCTGCAAAATAATATCCGAAGTCCTGACTATATCCAGAACCAACTTAGGAAACTTTTGCTTTTGCCTGCTTATATTNGNTCTTTTCCNAGATCTNCCAGGCATAAAATGTGCTTTTCCCTTTGTTCTTTTTCCACTTGTCATATTTTGATGAAGGGAAATTGGTTTATATAACTTGACAATAATAATCTTTAAATAGATAGATTGATAGATAAATGAAATGGAAGACCTACAACAAAAAGTTAGCGAGACTCCAACAGAGGTAAGTGAAACTAAACCTCAAGTATATCAAGGTTTAAACCTTGTGGAATCTACTGACTATAATGGCGGAACAAGCATCAAGTACTGGATGTAACTACCAACTAGACAGCTGGGTAGATAGTTCAGTTATGAAGGCCTCTATAAATATTTCTTCATCTTTTTTAAAGAGGAAAAAAAGGTTATTGGGCACAGATAACCCCACACTTTATCCTCCAGAAGCTATTACATTACAAAATCAAATTGCAGGAATGCCCTCTGGAAGAATAGCTCTCCTCTGCAGGGCAAATAAAGATTTACAAAATCTAGCAAGAAGTATGGAGATTATTTTTTAAAGTCTGATGCTCTTAAAAGGACAATAGAATTTATAGATAAGGAACTAGATATATCCGAAAGAGTATTAAAAGATATAGATCTAAAAAGACAATCTATACTAAGCTTATATAAAACTAAAATGAGATCCTATTTAAGAAGATTAGAAAATGATTGAAAAACTAAAAGAAATACTTAGAGAAAAGAAGATAAATCTAATCATATTTGGAGAAACGCACGGATTTCTAGATGATGATAAAATTCAAGAAGAGATAATCCAGTATTTTAAGCCCACAATTTTTCTTTATGAAATGTTAGAAGAAACAAAATTACTCACGACAGACAAACAAAAAGAATTCCTAAAAGAATCAAATGAGAAAGATTTTTCTGTAATATCTACCTTCGGTGAACTAAAAAAAACAATAAATTTAGCAACAAAATACAATTTACCAATAGTGGGTAATGACATAAAAAATATGTGTCGAGAAAATAAAGATTTTCTTAAAAAGACAGAATTATCAGAAGAAGAGATTAAAAAAGA
>NZBH01000004.1 GCA_002687815.1 archaeon
AACAATCACTTCTGAATATAATTTTCATCTTATGGGTGAAAGGAGAATTTTAGAATATCTTACCAAACATCGTTTTCAAGCAATAAGAACCCAGATTATTGATGGAGTAAGTTTTAATGCACTTACAGACTTAGTTTCCCAGATACATTTCCAAGATTTTTTAGGAAGGCATGAATGGATTAGAAATTTGAATTGAATTGGAGGATAGAAAAAACTAAATCAACTTCTTCAAACACTCACTCGCAACCCGATAATCTGCCCGCCTTTCGCTTAATCTCATAACTTGTCCAATAAGCCAGTTCAATGCCTGCTCTTTTCCCTGTTTATATTCATCAACAACTCTTTGATTTTTTTCAATAACCTGCTTGCATAAATTTTCAATTGCATCATCTGCAATCTTGCCAATATCTCCTTTTTTAGAAATTGAAAATGACTTCGGAACAAAATCATTCATAACCTGCTTTGCTTTCAGCACAGTTATATTCTTCTTATCAACTTCTCTAATAAGTTCTGCTAAATGTTCTGGCTTAATATCAACATCTTCATCTTCAAGTGTTTTTTTATTATAATTTAAAATTCTCAAAAGTTCAATTGTAATCCACGACAAATTCTTTTTAACATCAATCCCAATTTTAGAAAGCAATTCAACAAATTCAACTAATTCAAGATTTTTTGTCAAAATCTCAGCATTTTTCTTATCAATTTTATATTTTTTAATTAATTTATCAAGTTTAATCTCTGGCATTTCAGGCAATTGCCTCTCAATATTTTTAACTTCTTTTACATTTAACTTAATCAAAGGCAAATCAGGATCAGGAATAAATCTATAATCTGCCTGTCCTTCTTTTTCCCGCATTTTAACAGTTCTTCCTAATTTCTCATCAAAAGCAAGTGTCTCCTGTTTCTGAACAATTCCCCTATCATAATCTTCAATCTGCCTTGCAACTTCATATTCAATTGCTTTTCTAATTTTTTCAATAGAATTCAGATTTTTCATTTCAACTCTCTCGCCATAAGTAGAAACATTTACATCAACTTTAATTCCTGCATTTTTCTTAATTGCTTTAATATATGACAAGCTTAAAATCAAATTCTTCAGCCAAAAAACAACATCTTCACTATTTGTAAAATCAGGCTCAGTAACAATTTCAATTAAAGGCAATCCGCTCCTGTTATAATTTATTCTGCCTGTTTCAGGATTCCACTGAGCAGGGTCTTCTTCTAAATGAACTTCTCTTATTCTTACTCCATTAAACTTGCCAGAAATAGCAGGGGAAACAGCATGAGCTCCAGAAATCGTATCTTGATAACCTTTTGGCAAATCAGCCCAGTTATAGTGCTTTCTCTGCCAGATTAAATCCTTATCATGACTAATTTTGCAACCCATTACAAAAGCAATCTGAATTAATTTATCCATAGCAGATTTATTTGCCAGCATTGGCTTGCTTCCAGGAGTGCCAGTACAAATAGGGCATATTCTTGTATTGGGTTTTTCTTCTCTAACATCAACATCTTGTGGAGGCATAGTCCTGCACATGCAAAACAACTTCTCCTTTGTATTCAAATAACCATGAACTTCCAGCCCAATTTTTATAGGAAACTCTTTCTTTTTCATTTACTTACATTAGAAAGAAGTATATAAAAAGTTTTGGAGAACAATCTTTTTTACATAATTTTTCCTTACGAATATTCATACGTATAAAAATACATAACTTATAAGTCTAATAATAATTCAACAATCAATAATTTTTTATAATAATCTTCTTTATTACAAACATGAAAGAAGCGCAGAAAAACCTCTTGTATATTTTATCAAAACCATACAATATTAAAACACACAAAACATACAATATTAAAACAATTAAATATTTAATCAAAAATGGTAAGAAAATATATAAATTATGCAGGGCAGGCAGTTAAATCAAAAACCTTAAAATTCAGAAAAGCTTTTAGAAAACATTCAATAACAGCAATAGTAGCTGCCCTCGGATTTCTTATAGCTCTAAGCTGGAGAGATTTTATTTCAGATACTGTCAATACAATAGTATCTTCTTTAGGGGTTTCAGAAAAACTTTACCTCTATAAACTTTTAAGTGCAATAATTATCACAATTTTAGCCATAGTAGGTATTATGATAATATCAAAACTTGAAATTAAGGAAAAAGAACAGGAAAAAGCATTAAAAAAATAAAAATCAAAACTTAATAATCAATAGTTTTTTATAACAATCTTCTTTATTACAAACATGAAAATAAAAGAACTAAATATCGGCGACCTTGTCCAGCTAAAAACAAAGGCAAAAACATGGAAAGGCGCAGTACTTGAAAGCCATGACCCGGAAGTTATTCTCTTAAAACTTTCTTCTGGCTATAATATCGGAATTAGGGAAAGTGAAATCCTAAATGTCAAAGTTTTAGAAAAATCAAAACCAACTGAAAAAAAACAAATTAAATTAGAGCAAAAAAAACAACTTCCAAATATTGCTATGATTATAACAGGGGGAACAATTTCCTCAAGATTAGACCCAAAAACAGGTGGTGTTATTGGCACAGATGCAGAAGAAATTCTGAAAATAGCTCCTGAAATAAAAGATATCTGCAACATAACAAAAATAGAAAAACCTTTTATGAAAATGTCAGAAAACATGGACCCACAGGACTGGAAAAAAATCGCACAAACAGCTGAAAAACTTCTTAATAATGATTCAATTTCAGGTATAATTATAACTCACGGAACAGACACAATGCACTACACTTCATCTGCTCTATCATTTTTCCTGCAAAATCTAAACAAACCAGTTGCACTAACATATTCTCAGCGAAGCATTGATAGAGGAAGCACAGATGCAGCATTAAACTTAATTTGTTCAGCTTATTATGCAATTTCAGATATAGCAGAAGTTGCATTAATTGGACATAAAAATCTAGATGATGAAATCTGCTTAGCAATGCCAGGAACAAAAACACGAAAAATGCACACATCACGAAGAGATACTTTTAAAGTTATAAATTCAGAACCAATTGCAGAAATTACAAAAAATAAAATAATAATTCTCCGAGAATTTAATGCACGTAATTCTAATAAAGTAAAACTTGATGCAAAATTTGAAAACAAAATCACATCAATCAAAGTGTATCCCGGACAATCACCTGAAATTTTAAATTTTTATGCAAAACAAGGTTACAAAGGAATTATTTTAGAATTAACAGGTCTTGGACACACTCCAAGTAAAGAATCAAAATATAACTGGATTCCAACAATAAAAAAACTAATTAAATCAGGCATAATAATCTGCGGAGCACCTCAAACAATTTACGGAAGATTAAATCCAAATGTTTATTCAGGAGGCAGAGAATTACAAAAAACAGGACTTATTTTCTTAGAAGACATGCTACCAGAAACAGCTCTTGTAAAACTTGGCTGGGTTTTAGGACATTCCAGCTGGGCAAAAGACAAAAACAAAGTTAAAGAAAAACTCCTTGAAAACATCTTAGGAGAAATTTCCAAAGAATGTGAAACTGGTTTTAGGTTTTAGATAAAAAACCCAAAACTAAAAAACTAAATAAAATAAAAAATAAAAACAAAATAATTATTTCTTCCCTTCTTTGCTAAGATCAATCTTAATTCCGCCAATCCATTTTGCAAATAGATTGTAAATTGCTGCGCCAACTATCCCGCCAAGGAAATAAGTTATCCCGTAAAAAATCGGAAGAATAAATATTGACTGCATACCAAAAGGCATTGCAGCTAATTCAGCAGGCATTGCTTCCACAGATAATTTTGAAACTATAGCAAACAAAATCCCTGCAACTAACCCGAAGAAAATCCCAAATAAAGCTGTAATTTTAGCAACAGACAAAACATTTAATCTTTTTACTTCTTGCATTTTACCTCCCTTAACAAAAACCTTAGGAAAGAAGATTATTTAAATCTATTCTAATTTAACAAAACATGGCAGAGATAAAAGCAGGACTTGAAATTCACCAGCAATTAGATACCAATAAATTATTTTGTTCATGTCCGAGTTTACTAAGAAGCGACCCACCTGAATTTACAGTTGAAAGAAAATTAAATCCAGTTGTAGGTGAAACAGGAAAAATAGATATTGCAGCAGAATATGAAAAAACCAAAAATAAAACATTTACCTACGAAGTTTATGACACAAACTGTTTAGTTGAACTTGACGAAGAACCACCCCACCAAATCAACCCCCAAGCAGTTGACATTGCCCTGCAAATTGCGCTTTTATTTAACTGCAAAATCTTCCCAGTTGCACAAATTATGCGAAAAACAGTTATTGACGGCTCTAATACTTCAGGATTTCAAAGAACAGTTTTAATTGGACATGACGGTTTTATTGAAACAAATGAGGGAAAAGTTGGAATTGAAACAATTGCACTAGAAGAAGATGCAGCAAGAATTATAAAACATGAAGGCAGTAAATCAACTTTCAGATTAGACAGGCTTGGAATTCCATTAGTTGAAATTACAACAAAACCAGATTTAAAATCAGCAGAACAAATTAAAGAAGCTGCATTAAAAATCGGTGAAATATTAAGAGCAGCAAAAGTTAAACGAGGTATTGGAACAATAAGACAGGACCTAAATATCTCAACTCCAAAACATCCACGGGTTGAAATCAAAGGTTTTCAAAATCCAAAAATCATGATTAACACAATTGAAAATGAAGTTAAAAGACAGCAAGAAACTACAAAAGAAAAAAAAGCAAAAGGAGAAGTTAGAAAAACAAATCCAGATGCAACCACCTCTTTTCTTAGGCCAATGCCAGGTGCAGCCAGAATGTATCCTGAAACCGATATCCCATTATTAAAAATATCAAGACAAATGCTTAACAATGCAAAAAATAATCTTCCAAAACTTACATCAGAACACCGCTCTTATTTAAAAGAATTTGGCTTAAATGATGAACTTATCAAACTTGTGTTAAAACAAAATAAAATGCAGGACTTTGAATTTCTAATTAATACAATTAATAATCCAAATCTTATTGCAAAAACACTAACAATTTTTCCAAAAGAAATTGCAAAAAAAGAAAACAAGCCAATTGAAGAAATTTATAAAATCTTTAATACAGATATCTTAGAATCAATCTTAGAACAAGTTGAAAAAGGAAAAATCTCAGAAAATGATATTAAACCCACAATGCAGAAAATTGCCTCTGGCATGAATTTAAAACAAGCAATACAAAAAGAAAAAATCAATCTCAAAGATGAAATTCAAACATTCATAAAACAAAAACCAGATTTATCAATCAATGCATATATGGGCTTAATTATGGCAAAATTCAAGGGAAAAGTCAGCGGAGCTGAAGTGATGGAAGAACTTAAAAACCAAATCCCACAATAAAGAATATGGAAAGAACATACATTAAAGATGCTTTTGAGAAAAAACAAGTTATGATAGAAGGGTTTATTCATGAAATAAGAGATCAAAGTAAAATTAAATTCATTTTAATTAGAGATAGGACTGGGATTATTCAATGTATTGTCAAACCAGAAAATAAAAAGGTATTTAATAAAATTGCAAAAATTCCCAGAGAAAGCGTCCTTAAAATCACTGGTGAAGTAAAAAAAAGCAAACAAGCTCCAAATGGAGCAGAAATTATAATTAAAGAATATGAAATTTTATCAGAAGCAAAATCACCACTGCCAATCCCAGTAAATAATATAAAAAATGAAGAAGTTTCACTTCCAAAAAAATTAGACTGGAGATGGATTGAATTAAGAAAACCTAAGAATCTTTTAATTTTTAAAATATGGACTTTTATGGAAAAAGCAATGAGGGAATACTGGGATAAAGAAAATTTTATACAAATCTATACTCCAAAATTTATGCCAGCTCCAAGTGAAAGTGGAGCAGAATTATTTACTGTGCCTTATTTTGGCAAAAAAGCATATCTTGCTCAATCTCCTCAATTTTATAAACAAATGGCAATGGCTTCTGGTTTTGAAAAAATATTTGAAATAGGACCTGTTTTCAGGGCAAATCCATCACATACAGTAAGACATGATACAGAATTTACAATGATAGATATGGAAGTTTCTTATGTAAATTCTCATGAAGATGTTATGAAAGTTGAAGAAGAATGGATTAATTATTTTATTAAAAGAATTAAAGAAGAATACGGGAAAGAAATTAAAGAAGTTTTTAGTGTAGAAATTAATGTTCCAAAAATTCCTTTTCCAAGAATTACTATGGAAGAAGCTCAAAAATTAATAAGAAAAAAAGGTTACAAAGGACCTAAAGATGATTTAGATGCAGAGGGAGAAAAAATGTTATCCGACGAAATTAAGAAAAAATTTAATCATGAATTTATTTTTGTTACTGAATATCCTTGGTCTGGAAGACCTTTTTATCATATGAAGAAAGAAAAGACAAAAGATATAACTAAAAGTTTTGATTTAGTTTGGAAAGGAACAGAAGTTACAACTGGAGCTCAAAGAGAACATAGGCATGATATTTTAAAAGAACAAGCAAAAGATAAAAAAATAAATCTCAAACTCATCAAAGATTATCTGAATTTTTTTAAATATGGATGTCCTCCACATGGGGGATTTGCTATTAGTCCTACCAGATTTTTAATGTTGTTACTTGGAATAAAAAATGTAAGAGAAGTTACCTTCCTACCACGAGATACTTCTAGATTAACCCCTTAATTAACTTTATAAAACACCCCTTCTAAAAGAATATATGAAAGATTTCACATACCACAAAGTATCTGAAAAAGAAAAACAAGAAATAAAGCAGCTCAAAATCCAATGGATGATTCCCCAGCTGAAATTTCTCAAAAACAAATTAAAGAAGCTAATATAAAATTAGATTTTCCAAAAAAATCAACTAATGTATTATTAAGTAAGCGGGAGCTATTTTAGCTAAAAAAATTATTTCTTCTTGATTTTTCTCACTCTGGGTTTATTCCAATATGGACTTTTACACTTGGACAAACA
>NZBH01000005.1 GCA_002687815.1 archaeon
GCATCCATTTTATTAACAGCTATAATTAATTGCTGAACACCTAAAGTTTTACATAGCCACAAATGTTCTTTTGTTTGCTCCATAATTCCTTCTGGAGCAGCTATAACTAAAACACCAGAATCAGCTTGTGAACTACCTGTAATCATGTTTTTAATAAAATCTTTGTGTCCAGGTGCATCTATAATAGTAAATTCTCTATTTTTAGTTAAAAATTTCTTATAAGCTAAATCAATTGTAACTCCTCTTTCTCTTTCTTCTTTTAAATTATCCATAACAAAAGCAAATTCAAAACCAGCTTTTCCAAGTTCTTGTGCTTTCTCTTTTAATTTTCTCATAGATTGCTCATCAACTGCACCAGAATCGAATAATATTCTTCCAACTGTAGTGGACTTTCCGTGGTCTACATGACCTACAAATACTAAATTAATATGTGGTTTTTCTCTTGCCATTTTTTTAGATAATCTCCCCTAATTTTTATTGATAATAATGATATGGATGAAGATTTTCCCTTTATAAAGTTTTTGCTTCTAAAACTCCTATTTTTCATTTAAAAATATTTAAAAACCCTCTTTCAAAGATAAAATTAAAAAAATATCTATAATTTAACTATAGGGTAGTAAAAAATGAAAAGAAAAAACAAAATTAACTTAACCACATTAAGTCTTTTAAGCATAATCTGTTTAACTTCACCTACAAAAAACCCAAATTTAGAACAAATAAGTTTTACAGAAACAAACCCAATAAGATTAGAAACTCAAGAACATATAAATTATAGTTCTAAAAAGGAAAATAATCAAATTCATGAAGATATTGAATTGTTAGCAAGAGCTCTTTATGGGGAAGCAAGAAACAAAAGTAAAGAATTAAAAATTGCAATAGCTCAATCTATAATAAATAGAACCAACAAAAATAAATGGTGGGGTAATACATTAAGAGAAGTTATTTTAAAACCAGAACAATATTCTTCTTTTAATCAAAGAGATCCTAACTACAATAAAGTTTGGAATCCATTAAGATATGAAAAACCAGAAGTCTGGTATGAATGTTTAAAAATTGCAAAGGAAGTTTTAGAAAATAAATTTGAAGATTTAACAGAAGGAGCGACTCACTATCATACAGATAAAGTTAGACCTTTATGGAGCAGAAGAAAAAATTCATTAACTAAAATAGATAATACTTTATTTTATAAATTATTTAAATAGAATTAAACTATCTCATTAAGATCTGGTTTAAGACCTTTTCTTTCTCTTATTTGCTTTTTTACTTTATCTTGTAATTGCTCTGGTAATTTTTCAAACATTTGGTCCACTATGAAATAGCTTCCTCTACCAGAGGTGGCTGATCTTAAATCGGATGTTATTCCAAACATCTCAGCTACAGGCAATTTAGCTCTAACAGTTAAATGAGCTCCTTCTTGATTCATCTCTAATAATTGTCCTCTCTTGTTCTGTACTAATTTTGAAATATCTCCCATAAAGTCTGCTGGAGATTCTATTTGTACAATTTGTAATGGTTCAAAAATTAATGCTTTAGCATTTAACATTGCTCCTTTTATTGCACTTCTAACAGCTGGTAATACTTGTGCTGGTCCCCTATGAATTGCATCTTCATGTAATTTAGTATCTGCTAAAACAACCTTAACACCTTTTCCAGGTTCTCTAGCTAATGGACCTTCTTTCATAACTTCTTCAAAAGCATCCATTACCATTTCTATTATTTCACCAATATGGACAATTCCCCTTGTAGCATCTACTAATACATTTCCCTTAAATATATCTTTAAATTTTTTAGCTTCTTTTGCATCTACACCAAGCTCTCTTAATTTTTCTAACAATGCATTATCTTTTTTCTTTATTCTCATTTCGGGTAACTCGCCTGCTTTAATTGCATCATATACTTTATCTTCTAAAGGCATTACCTTAATGTAGAATTTATTGTGTTTATTTGGACTTTTTCCTTCTATTTCAACTGATTCTTTTAAAACTGATTCACGATAAACAACAATTGGTGGAGAGGATTTAACATCTACACCTTTCTCAGAAACAATTCTGTTTTCTATAACTTCTAAATGAAGTTCTCCCATTCCAGAAATTAAATTTTCTCCAGTATCTTCATTAATTTCAATAACAACAGTTGGGTCTTCTTTTGATACTTGTTTTAGAACTTCAACTAATCTTGGTAGGTCAGATGCTTTCTTTGCTTCTATTGATTTTGTAACTACAGGTTCAAATAAATGTTTAATAGCTTCAAATGGTTCTATTGGTTCTAAGCTTACTGTTTCTCCAGCAAAAGCATCTTTTAATCCAACAATTCCCAAAATATTTCCTGCTGGAACTTCATCAACTTGTAAACGTTGAGCTCCCTTATACACATTAATTTGCTGTGTTCTTATTTTTCTTTTTGCAAGATTCATATAAACTTCTTCACCTTGTTTTACAGTTCCAGAAAATAATCTACCTGCTGCTACTTCTCCAGCATGTTTATCTATAATAATTTTAGTTACAATAAAAGCTATTCCACCTTTTGGATTACAATCTATTAATGATTTTCCAATTTCAGAATCCATTTCACCATGCCATATTTTTGGTATTCTATATTTTTGAGCTTCTACTGGATTTGGTAAATGTTTAACAACCATTTCTAAAAAAACTTTATGAAGTGGTGCTTTTTCACATAATTCTTTATATTTATCACCGTTGTAAGCTTCAATTATATCTTTAAAAGAAATATTATTTTTTTTCATATAAGGAAAACTTAAAGCCCATTTGTGGAATGCTGAACCAAAACCAACAGAACCATCCTGGACATTAACACCCCATTTACCTTTAAATTCTTCTGGAGTAATTGAACTAATAAATTTATTAACGTCTGTAATTATTTTTACTAAACGTTCTTGCATTGCCTCTGGTCCTAATTTAAGTTCTTTAATTAATCTATCAATTTTATTAATAAAAAGAATTGGTTTAACTCTTTCTCTTAGAGCTTGTTTTAATACTGTTTCTGTTTGTGGCATAACTCCTTCTACTGCATCACATAAAACAATAGCACCATCTACTGCTCTCATAGCTCTTGTTACGTCACCACCAAAATCAACATGCCCCGGTGTATCTATTAAATTTATTAAATAATCTTCTCCGTCTACATTGTGAACCATATTAACATTTGCTGAATCTATTGTAATACCTCTTTCTTGTTCATCTTCATGAAAATCTAAAGCTAATTGTGTACCAGCTAATTCTTCAGAAATCATTCCAGCTCCGGCCAATAAATTATCGGACAAAGTTGTTTTACCATGATCAATATGAGCACAGATAGCAATGTTTCTAATTTTTTCTGGCTTGATCATTAATTCCTTAATTTTATCAACAGTTTGTGTTGCCATTAGAAGAATTTTAAATTAGTTCTTTATAAAGATTTCGTTGGATTGAAAAATTAAAATTATTTACTTGCATCAGATTGTCTTTCTAATTCTGTTTTTTTAGAAATAGCATTTGAAGTACTTTCATTTTTGTAAGCAGCTAATATTTCGTCAGCCAAACAACTAATTATACTTTTTTTAGAATTAAAACTTTTAGAATAAGCTCCTTGAACCATCATTCTTAAAACAATATCAACTCTTCTTGAAGGAGATGTTTCAACAGGTTGTGGATATCTTGCTCCACCATATTCAATAGTTGTAATTTCATCTCTTGGAGCAGCATTTTCTATTGCCTTAACAAATACTTTTACTGGATTTTCTTTTGTTTTTTGTTCTATAATTTCAAAAGTTTTTTCCACAATTTTCATTTTACCTTGGGCTTTTCCAGTACAATGTCCAGAAGATGTTTTATGTTTCTTACCTCTGTGACCAGGTACCATTAATTTACTTATTAAACGCTCAACTATTTGGGTTTTATTTTTCCCAATTTTTATATTTCTACCACAAGTTTTTGGTATTAATAATGGAGTTAAATTTATGTAAGGCTTTAAACTAGGATCTTCAACTTTAATTTCTCCCATATCCCATTTATTAAATAGTTTCATCTTCTACCTCTTTCTATCTTACCAGACAATAGAGCTCTTAAAGACTGATCATTAACTTTTATAACTTGCCATCTTACACCGGGAATATCGCCTTTTGCTCTACCCATTTTTCCACCGATACATTCTATTAAAACTTCATCGTGCTCATTAATTAATTTTGAAGCATTATCTCCAGGAACAAATGCAGTAACTTGTTTACCATTTTTAATTAATTGGCATCTAACACATTTTCTCATTGCTGAATTTGGTTGTTTTGCTTCTTTTTGTATTTTTTCTAGAACAATTGCTTTTGCTTGAGATGCTCCTCTTAATGGGTCAGATTTTGCTTTTAATTTAAAGATCCTTCTAATATAAACTCTATCATTATGTCTGAATTTACTTCTTTTCTTTTTTAGTTTCTTTCCAGACCCCAAACCATGACTTTTATTTCCCATTATAACACTTTAACCTCAATATTAAAATACTTAGAAACTATCTCTTGAAGCCTTTTTAAGTTTTTCCTATCCCTTCCAATCAGCAATCCTTTTGTTTTTACGCTATCTGAAACTATATTAATTACATCTCCCTCTTTTGTTATTTCTCTAGGAGTTAAAGGGGCTATAAAATGTTTAATAAACACAATTGGATCATTATTAAACTCAACAATTTTTATTTTTTTCATTAATTTTGTTTCTAATCTCCTAATATTAACACCTTTTTTCCCAATAGCTTTCCCAATATCTCCCTGATTAACTATAAAGATTAAAATATCATCAAAAAAACCATTTTTTACTCTTACTCTTGTTATATTCTCAAAAAGATTAAGAAAGGCGATTGTTTGACTAGTATACTTTATTTTCATCTTAATAACTTAATACAGAAATAGAAAAGGGTTTTTTACAAAGTATGCCTAACTCTTCATTGGTTTTTTTTAATTTAACAACTTCTACATCATTTATTTTTCCATATTTTACAATATCTTCTATTATATCCTTTCTACAATTACTTGCTAAATATATTTTTTTTAATTTTCCTGCTCTTAATTTCTTTAAGGTAATATTTGCTCCAAAAATAATTTTTTTCTCTTTCAAATCCTTTCTCAAATCATTTAAAGTCATTTTTTCGCCTTAGCTATTTTCATCTTAGCTACTAAATCTGGTAATCCTGTTCCAATAGGTACTGGTTGATTTAACATTATATTTTCTATTATTGAATTCAAATAATCAACTTCTCCAGTTAAACTTGCATTTACTAAATGCTTCATTGGAGTTTCAAAACTTGCTCTAGCTAAAACACTGCTTTTTTCTCCAGAAATTCCACTTCTTGTTATTCCTTTTATAACTCCCCTTGAAGTCATTACATCTGCAACAGTCATAATATGTCTTATGTTTACATTAAGACCTTGTTCTTCAATAACTTTCTGAGCTTCAGTTATAATTGCTTGTCTTGCAGCTTCAATACCCAAAACTGATTGTGTTTCAAAAAGATCGTTTGTAACTGTTCTTGTTGTATCTATCTCATCAAGTTTAAGAACTTCTTTTAAATTTGAGCCAGCACAAAGAATCATATATTCTGAATCTGTCTTAACAGGCAATACATGAGTTATTTTTTTAACACCACTAATAAAAACATCTTTTGCTTTTTCTTTTAATTTATACAAATCATTTAATTTGTAATCTTTTGTTTTTGGTTTTAAAATTAAAGTACTTCCTTTTTCTTTAACTATAGTCCCTTTAAGAGAAGTTTCTAATATAGTAATTAAAGATTTTGGAGTTATTCCAATATCACGCATTTTTTCTTTTTCAAAAGTGATTTCTACTTGTGATTTTAATAAATTTGTTGTAAATTCAGAAACTACTTCTTTAAGAGTAGTTTCTTTTATTTGATTTGCTATTTTCCTAACTTTTTTATTATCCTTATTGTAAGGCTTTTTAAGATAAATTTCCATTGAAGGTGTGCTTGGTAGCTTTCTTGCATCAAAAATTTCAATTAATCTTGGCAATCCTAAAGTTACATTTACTTCTGCAACACCAGCGAAGTGAAATACATTTAATGTCATCTGTGTAGATGGTTCACCAAAAGATTCTGCTGTAATAATTCCAATAGCTTCTCCAGAATTAATCTTAGCTTCTTCAAATTCTTTTTTGGTCTTTTCTACAATTTCTTTTATTTGTTTAGAACTCAATTTATGTTTTGATATTTCTTTCTTTAAATCACTAATTAATTTAGCTGGTAATTCATTCTTATAACTTTCAAATAAATCCTCAGTCATGTTTTCCACCCATTACATTCTTTACAATTTTTTCAACGTTAATCACTCCGTTTTCAGTCTTAGAAACATCTAGGCCGTCATCACCATAACCAAATTGGATGATTGTTTTGTAAGCATCTCTTAAAGTACCATCATATTCTATTTTTAAATCTTGTAATGCATTAGCTAATCTTCTATACAAATAACCACTTTTTGGTGTTCTTAAAGCAGTATCCATTAAAGAATCTCTACCTGTCATTGCACCAAAGAAAAATTCTACAGGATCAAGTCCATTTTTATAACCATTTTCAATAAATCCACGAGCTTTTGGACTCAAATCTTTTTTCTTAAATAAAGACAAAGTTCTGTCAGAATATCCTTTTTCTATTCTTTTACCCCTTAATGCTTGTTGACCAACACAAGCTGCCATCTGAGTTAAATTTAAAATATTTGCAGCAGATCCAGATTTAATCATAATTATAGTAGGATTATCTTCACTTACTATTTCTGAAATAATTTCTCCAACTTGGTTTCTTACTTTATTTAATATTTCTAAAATCTTAATCTCTAATGTTTCTTCTAATGTTTTAGAAGGAAGTGCATCTAACTTATTTTCCTTATACAAATCAATACTCTTTTGTACTTTTCTCTCAGATTCTTTAATTAGTTCTTTTATCTTTAAATATATACTTTCTGGTAGATCTGAATCAGAAAGCTTTGTAGTAAAACCAACTTTTAATAATGTTGCAATTCCTAATCTAAATATGTTCCCAAGGATTCCAATGGCTTCATCTTCTGAATAATTTGCACATAATGCTCTTATTAATGCACCATTATCTTCTCCAATCGTATTTTTATCTATTATTCCTGAAAGTAATTTTCCTTTTTTGATTAAAACATAAGAATCATCAACACATTTTTTATTTTTCCATTGATCACAATCTTTACAATTACCAGAATTTCCACATCCTTTTGAATTTCCTATAAAATCAAAATCATTTGGTAAAAGAGCACTAAATACTTCTTTTCCAGTTACATTTTCACTAATATCTGGTATGTTTGTTATACCAATACTTAATAATAAAGTTGTAGCATCTTCTCTACTTAAGTTAAGATCTTTTGTTAAAAGATAATTTCCAGAAACAGCATCTTCTACACAACCAATAACATTAAGACCATTTTTAGGTGTTATCATCTGAGTTTGAACTTCCATTAAAATTTCTGCTTCTGCTCTTGCTTCCTCTGTTTGTGGAATATGTAAATTCATTTCATCTCCATCAAAATCTGCGTTATAAGGATTACAAACACTTGGATTTAACCTAAATGATCTTCCTGGTAAAATTCTTATTTTATGACACATAATACTCATTCTATGTAAACTTGGTTGTCTATTAAATATTGAAACATCACCATCTCTTAGATGACGTTCTACAATAAAACCACACTCAAGTTCTTCTATTAATTGTTCAACAGTTTCTTCTGTAATCTTTTTCTTCTTTCCATCTGGCCTAATAACATAATTAGCACCAGGATATACTTTTGGTCCTCTTTTCATAAGTTCTTTAAGAAGTTTAATATTCCATTCAGTTACTCTTTCTGGAATTGTTAAATCTAAAGCAACAGATTGTGGTATACCTACTTCATTAAATTTGATTTTTGGATCTGGAGAAATAACAGTTCTAGCAGAAAAGTTTACTCTCTTACCTGCTAAATTATGTCTAAATCTTCCTTCTTTACTTTTTATACGTTCTGATAATGTCTTTAATGTCTGTCCACCCCTGTGTCTTGCTGGTGGTATTTGTGTTGAAGTATTATCAAAATAAGTTGTAATATGATATTGTAATAGGTCCCATAAATCCTCAATAATAATTTCTGGAGCACCCGCATTTATATTTTCAAAAAGACGCTGATTTATCCTTACTATATCCCCTAATTTGTGTGTTAAATCATCTTCAGATCTTTCACCTGTTTCTAAAGTTATAGAAGGCCTCATTGTAACTGGTGGTATTAATAATATGTTTAATATCATCCACTCTGGTCTAGCCATATCCTTGTGTAATCCAAATAATTCTACGTCAACATCTGGAATTTTTTCAAATCTTGTTCTTATTTCTATTGGACTTAATCTTTTATCATCCTCTAAGAAAGTTGTTGGTTTATCTATAACAACTTTGATTTGCTTTGCTTCACAATGTGGACATTTTTTAGTATTTTTAACAGCTTCAATAATCTCCTTAACTTTTTTCTTCCAAGCATTTAATTTATTTTTAACAATTAATCTTTCTAATTCTTGATGATATTCATCTATTTTTTCTTGAGGAATTAAAAGTCTACTACATTCTCTGCAAGTAGATCTTAAAAATGCTAGAATAACTTTTGCGTAATTAATATGAACAACAGGTCTTGCTAGTTCAATATAACCAAAGTGTCCAGTACATTCTTTTAATTTACCACCGCAAACTTTACACCTTAATCCTGGATCTATTACACCCAGACGGATATCCATTAATCCACCATCAACAGGATAACCTTCTTTATCATATAATTCTGGTGTAACAATCTTAGCAGAGGACATTTTCTTAATGTCTTTTGGACTAAGTAAACCAAAAGTTATACTATGTACTTTTTTGTAAACATATTCCATTTTAATATTTGCTCTTTAATTTTAATCTTGGATACATTCCAAGTGCTTTTAATTCATCTAATAATAATTTGAATGCATAACTTATTTCAATTGGAGTAATTGTAGTGTTGTTTCCACACTTTGTACAATATTCTATACTTCTAAACTTATCATATATAGCTAATAAACCACAATTTTCACAAACATGAACTATTGTTTTATCAGAATCAAATCTTTCTTTTAATAATAGAGATGCACCATGGGCTACAAAACAATCTTTCTCCATTTCTCCTAATCTTAGACCTCCACCCTTACTTCTACCTTCAATTGGTTGTCTAGTTAATAATTGTATTCTTCCAGAAGCTCTTGTGTGTAATTTATTTGCAACCATGTGTTTTAATTTAAGATAATAAATATTACCTACGAATATTTTTGCTTTTAATTGCTCTCCTGTTAATCCATTATAGAAAGTTTCTGTTCCATCTTCTCTGAAACCAAGTTCTAACAATTCTTTTCTAAGTTTTTTTTCTGGTTCTACATCAAAAGTTGTTCCGTCTATATACTTTCCAGCTAAACTTCCTACCTTCCCACCCAATATCTCTATTAAATGGGAAACTGTCATTCTTTTTGGTAAACTGTGTGGGGAAAAAATTAAATCTGGGGTTATTCCACTAGCTGAAAATGGCATATCATCTTGCCTTATAACAGCACCAATAACACCTTTTTGACCATATCTGGAAGCAAATTTATCTCCTATTTCTGGAATTCTTTGATCTCTTAATCTTACTTGAATTAATTTATTACCTTCTTCATTCTCTGTAATTACAATCATATCAATAATACCTTTTTCACCATGTCTTATTGCAGTAGAACTTTCTCTCTTTATACTAGCAGCAATACTAAATTCTTCTAGCTCCCCTAAAAATCTTGGAGGACTTATTTTACCAATTATAACATCTTCTTCTTTAACACTTGCTCCCAAATAAACAATTCCATCTGGCTCTAAGTGTTTATATTCATTCTCAGATCTATAACCTTTAGCATCTTTGTTGGGTATACAAATCTCATCAACTAATCCACCACTATATCTTAATTCTTCGACAACATAAGGTCTAAAATAAGTTGATCTGAATAAGCCACGATCAACAGAACCCTTGTTAATAATTACTGCATCTTGCATGTTGTAACCTTCATAACTCATAACTGCAATTACAATATTTTGACCAGAAGGATGTTTATCGTAATTAGAAAAATCATGCATTGCTGTTTTTATAATTGGAATTTGGGGGTAATGTAAAATACTTACATCTGTATCCATTCTTAAAAGATAATTTGCTGCATACAACCCAAGAGACTGTTTTTGAGTTTTACTTCCCCTATTAAGTCTAGAAGAACTGTCATAATTTGCATATGGAACTAAAGATGTACATAGTCCAAAAATATTCATTGGACTAATTTCTAGGTGTGTATGTTCTTCATTTAATTCTTCTTCTGACAAAGCAACATAGGCATTTTCTTCTTCACCAGCATCTAAATATTCTATAACACTTTGTTCTTCTAAATCTTTCCAACCAATTTCATCTTCTTTTATTTTTTTAATATGGTCTCTTGTTAATTTTGATTTACCATTTTCAACAATAATTAATGGTCTTAATGCCCTCCCTTTAGAAGTATATATTTTTATTTCATCACATTTCTCATCATACATAATGTTAAATCCACTTAAGGATTTATTTTTTCTTCTCTCTATCTTGGTCCTATTAACAAAATCAGTTGGATTTTCTACTTCTCCAATAAATTTTTCATTAACAAATAAGTCTGTCATTTTTTAATTGAAACTAAACCATTTAATTCTAAAAGTTTTTTTAGTTTTTCTTCTGATAATCCTTCTTGGGATATTTTACAAAATAAAGATAAATTTTTTCTTAAACCAATTGGAGTTCCTTCTGGTGTTTCTATTGGACAAAGTCTTCCCCAGTGGGTACTGTGTAAAGCTCTTGCTTCAAAATTTTCCTGTGATGCACTCAATAGAGAAACAACTCTTTGTAGATGAGATAATGTAGCTAAGAAATTTGTTCTATCTATGTTTTGACTAATTCCTTTTCTACCACCCACCCATGTACCCGTAGCCATTGCACTCTTTATTCTTTGAGTTAATAGTTTATCTCTTATAATAATTTTAATTGAATGGAATTTTCCTCTCTTAACTAATCTCTGGAAATTATAAAGCATATCATTCACTAGGACTTTTAAATTAATTCTAAACAAGTCTGCTAATAAATCACCACTTAATTTCAAATGTTTATTCATATAATGATCTTTATCTTCTAATGGTGCTTTTTCTTTAGCTACTCTCAAAAATTTCTTAATTATCTTACATAAATTATAAGCCTTGAGTAATTTATCTTCTGGGTTAATCCCAATATGGGGTAATAAATATTTATCCAAATCAGAATCAACTCTTTCTATTTTTTGTTCTTTTGGTTGATTTATCCCGGCTTTTTTAGCTAAAAATTCTAATGCATCGTCTTTTGTTTTAATACTTGTATGTTCAAATAAATTAAAGAAAACATCTTCATCTTGTTCTTCTTTAGAAATGAAATTAGCTATCTCTTGATCTTTAGTTAAACCCAGGGCTTTAATAATAGCAATAATTGGAATCCGTTTATAACGGGTGAAACTTAAATAAATTATACCATCCTTCATCTGTTCAACTAAATGTGGGATTCTATAAGGTCCTTTTTCTGAAAATATTTTTCCCGTATATTTAGAAGGTCCTATAGATTTTTTTTCTATGAAAACCCTATTAGAAGCTAAATCCTCTACGGTAATAAGAACTCTCTCATTTCCATTTAAAATAAAATAGCCTCCAGGATCATCTGGATCCTCTCCACGCTGAATCAATTCTTCTCTCTTAAGATTATTAAGATGACAATATTTAGATTTTAACATTAATGGTAACTTACCAATTTGTGTGGTAAAAGATTCTCTTTGTATCCCCTCAATATAAGCACTAACATTTAGATAAATTGGAACAGAATAAGTTATTTTTCTTAATCTTGCTTCTATTGGAAAAATATCTCTTTTACTACCATCAGCCTCTATAATCTGTGGTTTTTCAACCCAAACCTTATCTAATTTTATTTTAAAATCTTCTACCTCTGCCGGCATTATTGTTGGAACTATTTCCCCAACTTCATTTACAATTTGTTGCATTTCTTTTTCGATAAAATTATCAAAAGACTTGATATCTGATTCTACAAAAGAATGTTCCTTAAAATATTTCTTAGTTAAATCACGATAACCTTCAACCATTTGTGACCACCCTATAATATATTGTTTTGCCAGCTGTTGGACTATCTCTTAAAATTTTTATAATATCTCCTGGTTGTGGTTCTAAAGATACTATGGCTGGATCTTTTTTTGGAATTTTTGGTAATTGATCAAGAGCTATATTCAATTTTTTAAGAAATTCCTTTGCTTCTTTTTCTGTAAGCTTTATATGTTTAGGGACAAAGATATGGTTAATTGCATCTATTTTTTTCTTCATCTTATATTAGTAGATGGGCCGAGCGGGATGATCACAGTCAAGTATAACTTTTCTGTTTTGAACCCGCGACCACTTGGTTAAAAGCCAAGTGCGCTAGCCAGACTGCGCTACCGGCCCATTCTAATCGTGATTTTAAGATAATACTTTCAGGATATGGAAGCTTTTATCTTCGATTAGAAATGATTCATCTAGGTTTTTTAATAAAAAAAGCTTTAAAAAACTTTCGTTTTTGTATTAAAAATATTATTTGGTTAATCTTATGTGTTTATTAGCATGGTTTTATATAATTTTTCCTTTTATTTTAGTCACTTGTTATAAATTAGTTTATTGAATGGAGGACTAAAACAAAAATGTTAGCTGAATATATGAAAAATAAAAATGATCTGGAAGAATGTATAAGTTGTAATGGTTATACAAATAAATGTGAATCTTACACACCAAATAGTGAACCTGATGAAGAAAGTACCTATTGTTCTCATTATGTTACCTTAAGAAAAGAAATTCAAAAGATGACAGATGAAGAAAAAAAACAAGTTGATGGCACTTTAGGAAAATTACTTGAAAGGGAAACAGGAAGCAATGAAAGTAAACATTGTAGACCTATTGAAGCTAGGGATATGGGTGCAATATCATCAGCTTAATTTTTTTCTTTTATTTATATTCTTCTTTTATTATAAAACTTTTTAATACTTGTTCACACTTCCAATAAAAGTCACATTTCTTACAATAACCATCATCTTCTTTTTTTAAATCATAAAAACAACCTAAAACCATTTCTGGTTGTGCTCCTCTTTCTTCACCTTTACTTGCAAGTCTCTCTAAATTTTTTTTAATACTATCTCGATCTATTCTCATCTTAGAAAACGCCCTGACCGGGAGTCGAACCCGGGTCATGGCCTCGACAGGGCCATATGATAACCGCTACA
>NZBH01000006.1 GCA_002687815.1 archaeon
AATTTTCTAATGATTCTTCACTAAAATCATCTACACTCTCTTTTAAATCTCCTTTTAATAAACCTCTATTCTTTAGATATTCTCTTGTCAAAATCCAAAATATTAATCCAAGACTTTTTTTCCCCTTATTATTACAAGGCATTACAAAGTCAATATTATTAGTTTCATTATTTGTATCGCATAAAGCTACAACCGGTAATCCAACTTTAATAGCATCTTGTATTGCATTCCTATCTGGCCAAGGATCAGTAGCAAATAATACTTTAGCTTCAGTAAATCCATCTAAATTTGGATTAGTTAAAATTCCTGGAGGATATCTACCAGAAAAACTTCTAATTCCAGTTAATTTAGAAAACATTTCAACAGCTTTCCAACCATTTTCTCTTCTACAAACAATCATTATTTCCTGAGGTTCATATTGTGCTAAGAATTTTCCAGCTAATTTTAACCTTTCATCTATCCTCTGTATATTAAATACAGAAAGTCCATCTGGTCTTACTTTATAGATAAAAGGTTCCATATATTTTGTTTTGAATTTAGTACCAATATGTATTCCTACTTTCAGATATTGTTCTAAAGGTACTAAAAATTTTTCTTCTGTTACCATAAAATAAAATTAACTAAAATAGCATTTATAAATCTTTTTATAGTGTATTTTTATAATTAAACAACATGTAAATTCTTATCTTTTAATAAGTAACAAGAAATTCAGCTTTAACATAATCGTTCATGCTATTAACATAAACATATACAGAATAAACACCAGATGACTAACCTGATGGAATCTCATAAGATACTGTTTCTGGTAGTTTACCAATATTTTCCCGATATGGTAAATCACCTTTATGCTTAATTTCATTTCCATGATAAATATAGTAATCTCTAAGAACACCATTCTTATCAGGATCAACCATAAATACTAATTTCTCCCCTTGTTTAACAGCATTTGTATCTATCTCTAAAGTATTGGCTGCTTCTTCAAGAGGCTCTATGCATAATTCACCAACACAGTCGAGTCCAGAAGAACATTCTGCAGTAGATTCACACTTAACAAGCCCTGCAAATGGTATGCATTGGTAATCCTCACATGCAAATCCAGGAGAGCAAGGAGTCTTAGAACTACACTCTTTTTCAAAACATATCCCTTCACTACTACATAATTCTCCCCAAGGACACTCTTTATAACTCCTACACTCTCTTTTAATACATTGATATCCAATACATGTTAATCCAGGAGAACAAATTGTTTCCCCATCACATTCTTTTTTAACACATGCTCCCATAAAACATTCTTCACCAGTAAGACAATTAACCTTACTTTTACATGCCAATTCTCTTTTAACACATGTGTATTCCCTACATGCAAATCCGCCAGGACAAGGAGTTTCAGAATCACATTCCTTTTCATAACAATATCCACCTAAACATGCAAATCCGCCAGGACAAGTTTCTGCAGAAAGACATAATGCTCTTTCACATTCATCCGCAACACAATCAAATCCAGCAGGACAATCTGGACTTAAATAACATGGTTTTGGGATACATAATCCTTTCTCGCATATCGTTCCAGTAGAACAAAATGAATCATCATCACATTCTTTTTTAAGACATAGTCCTTCTGCACATATTTCTCCAGTAGAACAAAATGAATCATCATCACATTCTTTTTTAATACATAAATTTCCTGCACATACTTCTCCAAGAGAGCAATCTGATTTATCATCACATTTATACCACCATATCCTTTCACATACTCCTCCCCCACCTGAAAAAATACCATCATTACATTCATACCCAGCTGGGCAATCCCAATCTCCTTCCTCAGAAGAGCATCCAACGATAATGCATTTGTGATCCATACATGCTAAACCAGAAGAACAATCCATATTTTTATTACAACTTTTTTCAATACATTCTCCTGTTCCCGAATCATATTCTAAGTCTGGTCCACATTTTAAAAACCCAAACTTGGCCGTTTTCTTTGGGCTTGATTCTCCACCACTACCTATACTTTTTGATTTAGGTCCAGTATTTTCACTTTGTCTACTAGGATCACTATAGGACCTAATTTTTGGTTTAGCTATACCACTACCAGTACTTTTTCCATTATATTTTCCATCTTTTTTAGTAGGACCAGAATGTTTTTCACCTTTTAGACATTGTGTCCATCCACATGAACCACAATAAGGACCTTTACTTCCACAACAAGGATCACTTCGACAAGCACTTCTAGCTGCTCTTGCTGCTGCTGCTTGTGCTGATGCTTTTGCTACTACATCTTTTTTACTTGATCCTCCATCTCCACCACTACTTATACTTCTTTTTTTACTTCCAGTATTTTCACTTTGTCTACTAGAATCACTATAGGACCTAGTTTTTGGTTTAGCTATACCACTACCAGTACTTTTTCCACCATACTTTCCACTTTTTTTGGTAGACTGACCAGAATGTTTTTCACCTTCCTTAGATTCTTCACCATCTCCAGCAAAAACTTCTTCAGGTAAAATAGAAATAATTAAACAAATAATAATAAGAAAAACTAAAGCAATTATCAAATCTCTTTTTAACATGTTGCTGCAATAACTCCTACTTTAAGATCAACTTCTTGGTGTAAACAAATTTCTGGAGTTAATTCTTCTGATTTTATTTTAGGAATTACAGTTATTTCTTTAATTTCATCTTTAGGTAACAAATCAATATTTGGCAAGGATGTAAAAAATGTTGTTGTTTCATATGCTTTTACTTCTTTGGTAAAAGGGTAACTTGCTTTCATTATATTTTTATTAATACCGTCTCTGAACATTAACATAAATCCAGAATTAAGAGGTTTATCTTTATTATTTTTAATTTTAATTTGAATTACCTCATCATTAGCAATGGAAGTATAACAAGCATCTATAATATCAAAACCAACATCAGTAACACAAGAAAGTTTAACTTGGCTTTCTTCTGCCTTTCCCATTGTTGATTTAATATTCCTTTGGCTCCATACAATAACAACAGTTACTAAAGAAATTACTAACCCCAATAACAAAATAGCAGTAATTAATGGAGAGATTCCTCTTTTTTTATACATAATTCAAATAAAACTTTCAATATTTAAATAATTTTTTATACCACCATAAATCTTTTGTAGAGGCTTATTGGAATAATTCGCTCAAAGAATCTTCATCAACAATATTACTGTAGTTTAAAATTTATTTTATAAAAGAAAAAGAAAAAGAGAAATTAAAAGTTCTTTCTAATTTGGCTTATTAATCCTTCTGCTTCTCTCTTAAATCCAAGACCAAATCCAATTCCTAATGCTAAAGCAATTCCTACAGCTAATGCACCAACAATTAATAAGAATGTATTTTCTAAGATTGTAACATCAACACCTATTTGACCAAGTGCTATTAATCCTGCAAATACTAAAATTACTACTTTTAATAAACCTGCAGCAAATTTTACACCTTTCATCTTAGAGTGTTCTACTAATTTTGTTTGTACATAATAAGCTATAATAAGACCACCCAAAACAACAACAACTGCTACTATTACATTAGGTAACCATAGAACAAGTCTATTTAATAATAAAGTTAAAGTCCCTAAATTAAGTTGATCTATTGCTGCTTGTAAGAAGACAATAAAAACATACCACTTTAAGATCTCTCCAAAGACCATCGATAGTTTCGTGTGTCCGATTGCTTTTGTTAATTTTGCTTTTTGTACTTGTCTATCAAGACCTACTTTTTCAAGAATAGCTCTTAATCCACGGCCTATAAGAACAGCTACAACCCAACCAATAAATAAGAGTAATATAGCTACAACAATACCTGGTAAAGCACTCATAAGGGCATACCATAAACTTAAAATTGGATCCATTATGGCTGCACCAGCTTGACCAATTGTGCTTACTACGCCGCCAGTAATATCAATCACCTTAACACCTCCTTTTTATACATTATAAAACAATAACTATTTTTTAAAAAATGTTTACATTTATATATCTTTCGAAATAAATTAACCACTATAGAAAAATAACACTAATTAAGTAGTTTTTTTATTTTTGGAAGGGCTTTTTCTGTTGCTTTTTCACCCTGTTTTATAAGGTATTCTATTTTATCAAAATCAAATATACCAACACCTTTTAATCTTGGTTTTATCATAACATCTGCTTTTCTATTTTCTAAGGATAATCTTCTTACTTCACGACTCATGACATAAACAGAATCCATCATAATTTTAAGAATATCTGGAGGATTAAATTTTTTATGACCAAGAAATTTTTTAATTCTTTTTGGTTTTAAAAGCCATTTCAATAAAAAAGAAAGTTTCATTTTCTTTTTATCCATATAATTATTAAAACTGTCTATTTCCATTTCAATAAAAGTATCTTTAATTTCTGAAGCAAAACTGCCTTTTTTTGGTTTTGGTTTAGGCAAATCTTTTGGATGTTTCATCTCCATTCCTGCAGCACTTACATCACTTCCAATAATTTTACTACATTCCATTTTTTCTACTGCATCTATTGGAATTGGATCTACCAAGCCACCATCTACATATACATATTTGCCAATTTTAATTGGAGAGAAAACTACTGGATAAGAAATACTTGCTCTAAGAGCTTTAGATACAGAACCAGAATCAAAAATTCTTCTTTTTCCTGTAGTAAGATTAGTTGCTATGGCAGCAAATGGTTTTTTTAATTCGCTAAATTGTTTATTCCCAATTATATTATTAAAAAAATTTTCAATTTTTTTACCATCTACAAGTCCTTTTTTGGGAAGAATAAAATCAAATAGATTTTTATATTTAGTATCATATGTTATTGATTCAATTTTACTTGCTTTAAATCCAGATGCATAAAATGCACCAACTACAGAACCCATACTTGTTCCTGCAACACAATTAATTGGAATTTTATTTCTTTCTAAAACTTTAAGGACACCTATGTGAGCAATTCCTCTTGCAAAACCACCACTTAAAGCTAATCCGATTTTTTTCATTTTATTTTTCTTTCTATTTTAATAAGTTCATTTATTTTGGCTTGTCTTTCCTTGCCATAAATACCACACTTAATTAATGGAATATTCCAAGCAACAGCCAAGTGACTTATTGTAGCATCTAAAGTTTCTCCAGAACGATGTGAAATAACAGGAACAATATCTTTTCTTTTAGCAAAATCAACTACTTTTTTTGTTTCAATTAAACTTCCTATTTGATTTGGTTTTATTATAACAGAATTTATAGAATTACCAGCTCTTTTTAATCTCTTAAGATTTGTACAAATTAAATCATCACCACAAATTAAAACATCTTTTTTTAGTTTCTTAAAACTATTAAAATCAGTTTCTTCAAAAGGATCTTCTACATAAACAAGATTATAATCATTAATTAAACCAAAAATAAATTCAAATTGTTCTTTTTTACTTAAAATTTGATTTCTATAAACGTATTTTTCTCCATCCCATAATTGAGAAGCAGCAAAGTCGATTCCAACTCTAACTTTTATTCCTGTTCTTCTTGTAAATTTTTTTATTGTTTTATTTAAAATCCCAAGGACTTCTAAATTTTCAAGATTAGGTGCCCAAGCTCCTTCATCTGTTTTCTGATTATTAAATGTTTTATCTGCTCTTTTTAATTTTCCTCTTAATTTTTTATAAATTTTCCAATTAATTAAAGCAGCCTTAGCAAAAGAATCTGTTTTTGGTAATAATAAGAATTCTTGTATGTCAATTATGTTTCCAGCATGAAGTCCACCACCAACACAATTTCCCAAAGGTCTTGGAATTTCTTTGGCTTTTGGATTCAGAAATTTCCATGGTTTTCCTTTTGATAATATTTTTAGAATAGCAAATTCCAATGCAATTGTTGTATTTCCACCAAGGTTATATTTTTCTACTTTTTTTAAATCATTAAAATTATTTATCTTTATATTTTTAAAATCTACTTTACTTAATTTTTTGATTGCTTCATCAACACTATTTTTAGGAAATGCTTTAACTTCAAATTTTCCTTTAGAAACTCCAGATGGGGCAGATGCTATCCCTGTACCTTTATTAGAACGAACTTTAACTTCAATAGTTTCTTTTTTTCTAGAATTAAAGATCTTTCTAGCTGTAACATCTCTTATTTCCATAACTTAGAAGAATATTCTCTATTTATTAAAACTTTTTGTTTATACAGAAACTCTTTTTGGTAAAGGTCTTTTAATTGTTATAGGTAGAACTCCATCAGTAAATTCTTTTTTTGCTATCTCTATTGGATTGTATTTAATTTTCTCAAAATCCTTTTTTTCCATCTTAAGAAGTATTGGTGCTCCCATAGCTACTTGTAATGCTCTTGCTCCAATTATTCTTGCTTTTTCATATTTTGTAAATTTCATTGTATTGCTTTTCTCAATTCTTTTTCTTTTTCAAATGCAATATCCATCATTTCATCTATCTCTTTAAAAGAAAGACCTTCTATGCCACCTTTTTGCATAGCATTTATTTTGTTACCACAAACAGCAACACTTAATCTAGCATCAATTACTTGTTCTTCTTCTGAATTTGGATCTACTAAAATTTTATCTCCAATTTTAACTAATGTACAAGTTATTGGAATTTTAGTTAATGGTAATTTATCTTTTGTTAATTCCCCGTATTTTATTTTATTTTTTTCTAATTTTGGGAATTTAACTTCTTTTAAAGCAGCAACAGTAGCCAATGCAGAAGCATCAATTAAGTTTCCTGCATCATTAATTGGATAAATATCTATAAAAACTAACCAAATTAATTCTCCTTTTTTAATACATAATTTTTTAAAATCAAGTGCCTTACTTTCCCTTATACCACGATCAATTATTCTTGCTAATTCTATTGCTTGCTTTCCTGGTGGTCCAGATTCAAATTCTTCAGAAGCCATTGGTAATAACTCTGAAGTTACCATGATTGTTCCTTCATCTGGATTATCTGGATAAGGTTCTCCTAAACTTAGTTTAATACCAGCTATTACTTCTGTTTCACCAATAGTTGCTTTTGCAGAACCTTCTGCATTTTTTGAAATTCCAGTTTCTATTTTTACTGGTTTTCTAAATTCTTTTAATTTTCTACCATCTATTCTTGAATCTTGCTTTATTAAATCTAAAATATAATTTTCACTCATTTTGGAACTCCTGGTATGCTTTTTTTAATGCTTTTTTCTGTATTTTATATATATCATCACAAGTTTTTTTTGCCATTTTTAATGCTTCTTTTAATTCTTCTTTTTTAATGGAACCATCTAATTGTAGCAAAATAACTTCGCCAGTTCTTGGAACTATAGCAACAGGGATATCAGTACTTCCTTCTTCATAATCTTCTTCATCTTTGTCAAGATCACAAACTACTTTGTCTCCAACCTTTCCAACAGAAATTGCTGAAACTAAATCACGCATTGGTATGCCAGCATCAGCTAAAGCCATAACAGCAGCATTTATTCCAGCACATCTTGTACCAGCATTTGCTTGTGTAATATTAATAAAAACATCAACAACTGCATTAGGAAATTGATCTAAATTTACAACAGACAATAATGAATTTTCAGTTACCATAGAAATTTCAGTACCTCTCCTAGATGGACCAGGTCTTTTTCTATCTGGGACTGAAAATGAAAGCATATCATATACACATCTTAAAGTACCCCTTTCTGGATTTTGTAAAAATCTTGGATGAAGTTCTCGAGGACCATAAACAGCAGCAATAGCAATTGTATCTCCCATCTTAAACATGGCTGAGCCATCTGCTCTTTTTATGATACCAACTTTTGCTTCCATCTTTCTTGGTTCATCAAATTTTCTTCCATCCGGTCTTTTTGTATAAGTCATTTTTTAGTTTCCTTTTCTAATAATTCTTTTATTTTATCTGTTAAGCCAGGAGTGTGACTTTCTCTTTCTATTTTCCTTATTGCTTTTGTTGCAATCAGGGTATTTTTAATATCTCCTTGAATCCAAACACGACCATTTTGACCAACAGTAATTCTACAATTAGTCATTTTTTTAATCATATCAATCATACTTCCTTGTTTACCAATAACTCTTGGAACTTTTGAAGGAGTTACTTCAATTATATTACCACCAACTAATTTCATTAAACCAGGACCTTTTGTAGTTAAATCAATTAATTTAGACCTAGTTATTTTTGTAATTTTAGTAACCACAATATCATTAAAACTATAATATTTAGTTAAATCATCATCTCTCTCAACATATTCTTGTACTGATCTTATTGAAAGTACTGCATCATAAGAACAGCCAATATCAACAACCCAGCCATTAAAATTCATATCTATTATACGGCCAATTATAATATCCCCTACTTTTGGAACATATTTTCCTGTTAGAGGTATTAACCTAATTACTTTTCCTCTTACACTTATTAAGCCTAATTGAGAAGCAATTATTTTTTCACCTTCTCTAAATGCAGCTCCACCAGGTAAAAAATCCATCCCAGTAGCCAACTCTTGACCAGGAACCACAATTTCTTTATCTTTAACTTTTATTTCTCCCATTTTATTCGTTTAAAACTTTTGTTTCAATTTCTCCATGTGTCATATTATTAAGTTTGCTAAAAAATTCTTCTTGCAAACCTGCAGGGATTTCAATAACCACCTTCAGTGCACCATTATTCTGCCATTCCTCTTTAAATACTTTTCCATACTGCTTTAGTATATGAAAAGAACCACCAGCATATTGTGCTGGGATTATTATTTCAATTCTTCTAGATTCAAATTTTATTGGGATAATTGCTGATATTTCCTTTAATATTGCTTGAATTTGATCTTCAGCTGGTTTAAGTTCATCTATATTAACTCTAGCTTCATCCATAGCATTTTCAATTCTTTCTGATGGATGTGGATTTCCAGTTTTTGCATCAATAGCGTTTCTATGTATTAAATCAATAATTTGTTTCTTTTTTTCATCTCTTAATTTGTTTTTATATGTGGTAGTTAACTGTAATTCTCCTTCTTTAATAATTTTAATTGCTACTTCTCTTGGATCATCAGTGCCAAATATTTTTTTTAATTCATGTTCAGAAGCATGTTGACCTTTTTTAACATCTTTATAAACTTCATCTGTTGCAAGTATTTTATCTAGCCCAATACTTTTACCTTTTCTAAATTCCATGGCTAGATCGCAGTCTACTAGAATTTCAAATATATCTTTTCCAATCTTCAATCTAGCAATGACTGCTTCATCCACATTTACCATTTACTTTACCTTTTTTACTATTTCTACAATATTTTTTTCTGTTAATCTTTCAAATTTTTTAGTAGATGTTTTTATGAAGGCTCCATCTATTCTACCAACATCAAAGTTCCTTCCTAAAATTTTTTTCAAAACACCAATACCAAGTCTCAATCCTTCTTCTACACTCATGTCTTCTTTGTATCCTTTTTTCATTAATTCTTCTGCCTCTGTTTCAGCTTCTCCAATAGCTGTTGCCTTATATTGAAAGAAAATTCCTGTTGGTTCTGTTCCAAATAATTTTGGACCATCATCATCAATCCCTGCAAATAAAAGAGATACTCCAAAAGGTCTAGCTCCACCATACTGAGTATAAGCTTGTTTAACATTAGAAATTTCTTTAACCAAACTCATCGTATCTATTGGTGAATCATAGGTAACCCTATGTTGTTGAGCAATTACTTGAGATTTTTCTATTAAAACTCGACCATCCATCAAATAGCCTGTTGCAGTTGCACCAATGTGTTTATCAACTTGGAATATTTTCTCAACAGATTTTGGTACTATAAATTTATCAACTATTCTTTTATCAGCTACCAATACAGCTCCATCTTTACAAACTATTCCTAATGCGGTTGTTCCTTGTTCAACTGCTTTTTTAGCATATTCTACTTGTAATAATCTTCCGTCTGGACTAAAGACAATACTTGCTCGGTCATAACCCATCATTTGATGTTGTACTTCTTGTTGCATTTTAATATCCTCCTTCTTTTAAGCGATATACATTATTTAATTTTCTTCCATTTTCAAATGAATCATACTCTAATTTAAAATTTGAAAGAAATGTTTCTAATTTTTTGATTTTTCCTTCTTCAATTTTTACACCTTCTTTTAAGCATTCAAATACAAAAATACTTTCATACAAAACTACATTTGAAATTTCTTTACATTCTTCTTGTGATGCAGTATGTTCTATTAATCCACATTTATCCAATGCATTTAGTAAGAATTTGTATTCAAATAAATTATGATCCCATGAAATCTTTGGATCATCAATATGTGTTGTCAAAAATCCAACAACTTTCTCACAAATTACTTCATCAAAACCACTATCTTCACGAACATACCTTTTTAATTCTTTCAAAGTAGAATCGAGAACATGATTTTCTTCCAAGACTTCATCTTGAATTGGGACCATTTTTCCATCTACTATTTTATGTAACATTTTTTAATTTTTTTAATACTCCCGAAATTTTAGTTGTCTTGATAATAACTTTTTCGTTATTAATTTTTTCTATTAATGTTAAACTTGCTCTAACATCATTCACATATTTTGTATTTACCTTTATAATATTTGGTTTTATTATCATAATGCCTGCTTTAGCACAACCAAGTTGTCCTAAAAATTCTAGACATTTATTTAATATTGTCTTTTTAAGATCTTCAAATTTAATCTTATTTTTTGATATTACTTCAAACAATATGTATCTTTTTTTTTCCCTTAATGTAGGTAAAATAGGTTTTTCTTTGATTTTTATTCACCTGAGAAAAGAGCTTTTCTTTTTCTCTCTTAAAGACTATATAAAAGATTTATTTATAAAGTTTTTGTTTAAAAAAATTAAAAAAGGCTTTCTAGAAAATCCTTTAAAAAGAACGATATTCTTTCTAGTATAGATAATTCACTTATTTTAATACAAGGATCTTCTGCATAATAAACTTCTTGACATGAATATTTCACACAAGCAGATCCTTTAAAAGCAGTTCCATCAGGACAATATTTCAACTGGCCACAATCAGAATCTTTATAACATTCTATTTCTTCCATTGGAAGAAGTACATCATCAGTACCTTTTAAAACAGTTATATCTAAAATATACTCACAACTGTTAATCATCTGACAACTTGTACAAACTGATTTTGCTAATCCACAATTTGCACATATTTTTTCTATATATCTGCCAGAAGCAAAATCTAAGGGAACAGTTACATCAATATCAATTTTACTTTTTTCTTCTGCTTTAACATCTATTTTTTGAGGAAAAATTTCTGTTAAAAATTTACTTTCTCCGCCTTCAAGAGAGAAAGTACAAACAGAATCAAATTCACTTTCAGTATTATCTACATCCATAACAAACTCTCCTTTTTCTCCAGGATACAAAAACATTGCTTTTGGAGTTGGAGCAAATAATCCTGGGGAAGGAGTTGTTTCAGCATAAGCCAATGGAATAAGTAAAAATAATACTAAAATAGAAATCTTTTTCATCCAACTAGCACCTCTCATATATTTAGAATTACTTTTTATTATAAAAAGTTTGTGTTTTTTTATTTTCAGAGAAAATTATATAAATAAGACAAAGTATTAAACAAATTAGTTTTAGATAAAAAAGAGGTAAAATGGATAAGAAAATATTATTTATCACTTTATTATATGCTACTTTTTTAGTAATAATTTTAACACTACCTTTACCATATATAACAACAAATTTTATAACTGGAAGTACAACCCAAAGTTCTTTAGTAGCTAAAATTTCTGTTTCTGCTAATGCCGTTGAGGAAGGTAAAACACTTTATTTTGATGGAAGTGGCTCTTCTGGAAATATACAGGAATATTCTTGGGATTTTGATGCAAGTGATGAAGAAGATGAAGATAAAAAAGGTGTAACAGCTTCCAAAGCTTATAAGATTCCAGGGGTGTATTTAGTTACCTTAAGTGTAACAGACGATACTGGCAATAAAAAAACAGATACAATTACAATAACTGTTGTTTCAGTTACAAAAAAGGTAAATATTGTTAATGGTCCAACAGCAAAGATATTGTCTAGTAGTTCTGTAGATATAACATGGGAAACAGATGAGAATGTTAATGCAACAATATATTATGGACTAATTTATCCTAATGAAATTATCTCTGATCCAATATTTTCTAAAGAAAAACAAATAATATTAGAAGGATTACAACCAAATAAAAAATATTTTTATTATCTAAAATTAATAGATAAATTTGATAATATTAAAACAAGTTCAGTTGATACATTTAGTACAGCACCACTAAAACCAGTGGTAGTTGCAACCACATCAACAACCACTACAACAACAATACCAAAGCCAACCTGTTCCGATGGTATTCAAAATCAGGGAGAACAAGAGATAGATTGTGGTGGTCCATGTAATAGATGTAAAATTGATTTTCCATGGTTTACAATAATTATTTCTGTATTAGTTGTAATATTAGTAGTTGCTTTCTTCTTCCTCAGAAATTACTTTGGTAAAAAAAATGTATTCAATAAAGAAGAAAAACCAATTACAAAAGAAAAAGGAATGAAATCCTCACAAATTACCAAAGAAAAGAAATCTTCAATAAATATGCCTACAAGAAAATCAAAAATTTCCAAAAAACCACAAGTTAAAAAGATTTCACCAGAATTAATTAATTACATTAGAAATTGTTTAAGTCAAGGATTTAAAGAGAGACATATCAAAAAAGAATTATTAAAAGCTGGTTGGCCAAGAGAACAGGTTGATGATGCATTAAAATCCATGAAAGTATAGATAAAAACTTTTAAAAACTAATTTTCTTAAAATTTTAATATGTTAATAGGAGAAATTGCTTCAATATTAGCACCAAAAACAGGGTATTGTTATTATCTTATTATAAAGATCTCTGATGCTGGGAAAGAGACAAAAGAATCTGTAGAGAAAAGAGTTCAAGAAGTCTTCGAAGACGATAGAAAAAGAGTTTTACCGGTTTATAACGCAAAAGGAAAACTTATAGGATATGATCAGTATGGAAGACATTTTGATATTAAAGGATAATTTTCTTATAAACAATAAAAGCTAAAGATATTATTAAAACTAAACCTACAATAGCCGGTATTGCTGGTTTTTTACTTAAATCTCTTACAGTTTTTCCAACTATATTTACTAATCCTGTTGTTGGTCCTTCTGTTTCAAGAACTTCAAATGATTCAATTTTTTCTTGTTTGATTGTATCGGTTATTAACGGTGGTGTGGGTGGAATTATTGGCGCTGGAATTGCAGTTGGGGTTGGTGGATTATAATCTCTACTACCACCAGAGGAGCTACTTCCACCAGAAGTTGCTATTGTAGATGTAGTGGTTATAGGAGGTGTTTCTTCAGATGTAAAACTCCAATCATATTCAGAAATTTTTCCACTTGTATCATTACAATCTGTATAAATATTGTAACTAGAATAATTCAGTTCTACAGTATAATTATGAATTAAATTTTCACCCTCAAATGTAAAGTTAAGCAAATTATCTATTCTTCCATTACAAATTGCATTTTCATCTGTTTCAATACTTAAAATAACTGTTAAATCATTAGTTGTTTCATTTGGTAAATTATTAGAAATAATTGGGGCACCATCAACATAAAATAAACTATTAACTTCTTTTTCTTTTCTTGTCTCATCTACACAAATTAAATCCAGATAATAAAGCTCATCTGCTAGGGAAGTAAAATACATAGTTTCAGAATTATTTATTGTATTTATTGGAAAATTTGTATTATTTAATCCAACATTACAATTAATTGTATTGCTTAAATCATCTGTTACATTAAATCTAAAAGTAACATTTTTTACTTCAATTAAACTATTATTCAATGGATTTGTAAGATGGATTGAAGGAGCATTATTTTCTATATATATATTTCTTAACTCTGTAGAATTCAAATTCCCCGATATATCATTTCCATAAACTTTGAAAGAATGTACATAACTTAGATTAGTTTGATTATAATAAAAGTTCTTGTCAGAACCATCCATTGTTTTATTTAAGTTATCAAATTCTAAAATAGCTGAATTCAAATTTTCATTACTGGTAATATTTACATAAATTGAATTTCCTACAAAAGAACTATTAAGTGGGGTTGGATTAACAAAATAAATTATGGGTTTAGCAGTATCAAAAGATAAAATAGCTTTTTGAATATCAATTCTAGGAAAAGTTAAATTAGAACCAATATCATAAATATCTTCTCCATTATATAAAGCAGATTTTATTCCTCCCTGACTTAGAATAGTTCCATTTAATTCTTTTACATATTGATGTAATAAAACTGATGCACCAGTAACATGCGGCGTAGCCATAGAAGTTCCACTTTTAGAAGTACTACCACCACCCAGATTAGTTGATACAATACTAACACCAGGAGCAAGTAAATCCAAAAGATTATTACGATCACTAAATGAAGCAATATCATCATTGTCATCTGTAGCACTAACACTAATTACATTACTAATACAAGCTGGAGCAACTATAGTTGTAGTAGATCCACTATTTCCAGAAGAAGCAAATAAAGATATGCCAGAAGAAACAGCAGAATTAATTGCACTTACTAAACTTTCAAATCCACTTTCAGCATCACAACTATCAGAAAATGCACCCCCTCCAAAACTCATTGTAATCGTTGTAATATCATATTTAGTTTGATTAAAAGTACACCACTCAATAGCTTTTGTAACATCAGAAACATAACAAGTAGTTCCAGAAGAATCACAAACTTTTAATGCTATTAAGTTTGCATTTGGAGCCACTCCTTTTATGCTACCATTTGCTGCAACTATTCCAGCTACATGGGTACCATGACCATTATCATCCATTGGATCACTATCATCATTAAAAAAATCATGACCACCAAGAACCTTACATTCAGAGCCAAGACACCCCCCCAAATCAGAATGTGTATAATCAATTCCTGTATCTAAAACACAAACAGTACTTCTCCCAGTAATATTTTTATTATTTATTGTAGTATTCCAGGCAAAGTCTGCATTAATCAAAGGAACAGAATCTGAAAGAGATATTTGAAATTCTCTATCAAGGTAAATTCCTTTTACACGTGGATTATCTTTTAGTTTTTCAAAACCTTCTTTTGTTATTTTTCCAGAAAAACCATTAAAAGTTTCAAATTCATGTTTTCCTTCAAATTCTTCATCAGGTAAGGAATCAGAAGTTACTTCTTCAACTATTAATTTAGTAACTAATGGAAGTTCATTTTCTTCATTTAACTCTATAATAACTTGAACTTCTTCCTCATTTTTTAATTCTTCTTCAATTTCTTCACTAGAACTTGTATCTTTAACAACAAAACCAGTTACATTATTAAAACTTCCAGAAACAAAAGAAGCATAAATTATAGTTATGATAAATAGAACTAGAAAAATTATTAAATAATCTTTTTTATTCAATTCCATTTCCTCTCTTTAAAATTTTTTATTAAAATTTAAAGCTTTTTTTGCTTCCCCAGGGTTCATACCAAAGCATATACCAAGACTCATCAAATCCCTTGGATCTCGCATTTCAAATTTATTTGTTGCAAAACTAGCAAGAACCATTTTAACTTTATATTTTCTGCATAATCTAATATTTTGCATTATTCTTCCAATTAATTTATCTTTTTCCTTACTTTTTAATATATCATTGAAAGAAATTCCTATTGCAAGATTATTCTTTTTTGCTAATTTACATAAAACTTGATTTAATCCTGAGTTTCTATGATGAATAAAATCTTTTTTTCTAGTTTTCTCAGGACTTACTAAAATATCTAATCTTTTATTTTCTAAAAGTTTTCTATTATCTTCTTTACCATAAGCAATATTAAATTCATTACAAGAATAAACTTTAGAAAAACCTAAATCAAATTTTTCACCATTAAAACAGACTATATCAATCATAAATTTTAAACAGCTTTAGAACTTTTTAAAACTTTCTTTAAAATATAGTTGTACCAACAAAAGATTTGCCTTTTAGACAATTTTCAAAGTTTTTTAGATTCCTTCCATTTAAGATTACAGTTTTTATTTTAGAATCTTTTATTATTTTTGCAGAAACTTTATCTAAAACAAAATGTTGACCTGCTTTAAATTTAATTTTTCTAGCAATATCATAAAAATCTTGATAACTAATTTTTTTAATAAGTTTAGCATTTTTATATTTAGAAGGGTCTTTATTATAAAGACCTTTAACATTTGTTAAATTTACAAATAAATCTGCTTTAAGATACTTAGCAACTTCTGCTGCATTACCATCAGTTGTCATATCTGGTTTGTAACCCAAAGCTCCACAAATTGCAATATTATTTTTTTTCAAGACTTTTTTTACATCTTTTAATGTATCGGGAATTTCATGTGTTTTTTTAAAAAAGCCTGCAACAACTCTTGCATTTAATTTTGTTGTAGCAATTCCAATCAAACTATAAATTTTAACATGAAATTTCTTTTTCTCTAAAGCTTTCAAATATTTTCTACAAGTACTACCCCCACCAGTTACTATTACAAATTTATTTTTTTTAGTATATTTTGAAATTACTTTTTTAAAAGAATTCAAAAAATCATAATCAACTTTATCCGGTACTATTATTGATCCACCAAGAGATATAACAATCACTTTTCATCCACCATAAATAGTTTTGAATTATGCACATCAAAAACTTTTAGTCTTGCACCTGCATCTAGGAAAGCATGAGCATAATTAACAGCAGCAAAAGCGTTTATGATATCACCTTTTTTTTTGAAATATTTTGCATCTTCATAATATCTTTTTGAGATATCTAAAAAATCTTCAGCAACTTTTTTTAACTCAACTTTTCTTGGAACTTTTATTTTAACTTCTTTTATTGCTTTTTCAGTTAATTTAAGATATTTGTCTAATTTTTTATTAAGTTCCATCTGTTTTTTTCAGATATATATAAATTTAGCATATTATATAAAAATGTTGTTTTGAATTTTAAAGAAATATCTTTAGTCCACTGAATAGTTATCCCAAAAAGTTTATAAATTTCTAATATTTTACTTTCATAGTAAAAGAGGTGTTTTAATGGTAAAGAAAAAAAATATGAAGGTAAAGAAAGTTGAAGTAAAAAAACCTAAGAACAAATTTTTAGGATTCTTCAAAAGTCTTATCGGAAAATAATAATTATTAAATATTAATGAGTTAAGAAGTATAATTAAATTTAAATATAATTCTGTTTCTATATTTTTTTATGGATTTTAAGATTAAAGAGGGTTATTTGGTTTATCAAACATCTAGAGACCCTGTTTTAGTTACACCACATTCTGGTCCTGCCCTAGAGATTGCAACTTCAAGGGACGATAATAGTGAAACTGTTGCCAGTCTTTGTTGGCAAAAAATAGGTGGTACTCTAATTATTTCTAATGTTTCAAGAAAAAGGATGTGGGGAATTGACTTTAATAGAGATATTCCTCCAAAAAAAATTGCATTAGATATGTTTAACAAATTCGTTGAAGGAGAAGAAACAGATGAATTATTTAAATATGGAGAAAAATATAGTTGGGTTGCAGTAAGTGAAAAAGACTATGAAAGAAGGTTAAATATCTATAAAAAATTCTGGATGGACGTTGGAAAGGGAAATTTTATTGTTCTAATTCATAGGGCTTTTCCAAGAATAAAATTAATTCCAGGATTAATAGATGTTATGAGTTTTAATCTAGAATTAAAAGAAAGATTACCAGATATAATTAATAGAATAAATTCAAAGTACGAATCTTTTTTTAAAAAAATAGAGAAGGATTACAAACAAATGATTTTTTTTGAAGAAAAAAGATTTGTATGCAATGTTTTAAAGACACACAATAGTTTCAATTTAGAGGCTATGAACTTGGATTTTAAACAGAATATTGCAAAAGATTTAGAAGTGATTAAAAGAATTTTAGGAGAATATTATTATAGATCTCTAATAAACCATTTTAATTCTAAAAATTTTATATCTGCTACAAAAAATATCCTTAGTACAATTGGTCCACCAAGAGTTACAATAGAACAAGCATTTAGTGGAGAATTATCCTATGGACCAAAACAAATGTTAGACTCATCAAAAAAAATTCTTCAAATAGAACCAAGCAGATTTATGAATTTCTGGTATCCAAAAGTTACAGCTGATATTATAGAAGAAATTGTAACTAGACTACAATAATTTTTTTAAAATAAAATTTATTACTTTTTCTGCTATATTTACATCAAGTATTCTTTCAGAAGAAACAAATTGTGGTGAAATATTGCATTCTAATAAATAATTATTTTCATTTTTGTCCATAATAAAGTCAATTCCACAAAAATCACTTCCAATAATTTTAGATACTAAAATCGCTTTTTTCTTTATTTCTTCTGAAGGCTCATATTTATTTAATATTTTTACTCCAATCCCAGTATAATTCCCATTTTCTTTAAATCTTGTTTTTCTTTCAACAGTTTCAACAATTTTATTATTTACTAAAATAATACGTATATCTTTTTCAACATCCAAAAATTCTTCAATAATATAATCAGAAATATCATATTCACTAAGAAATTTTTCTAATTCTTTTTTTGTATCTATCACAAATATATTTTTTCCTCTGCTACTTATTCTTTTTTTTATTATAATTGGAAAAGATTCTATTCCATCAGTTAAAGAATAAATTTTTGGCATTTCCAGTGCATTTCCAAATAAATCATGTTGAAATAACTTATCTTCATAAGAAGGAAATTTATTATAAGCCTTATAATCAAAGGATTTGTGTTCTCCAAAGAATTTTAACATTTTTTTAAAATAAGTAGAATAATCTGTTCCAGTATTATACGGATCTCTTAGAATACAAAAATTAAAATCTTTAAATTTTTCTGGTTTAAAATCCTTTAAATTAAACTCTTCATAAAAAATTTTTAGAATATCTATATCTTTCTTCTTTGCTTCTTCTATTATCTTGTCACAAGATAAATCTTTTTTAGTTGTAACAATTAATAATTTCATAATTTTATATATGCGCCAGGCGGGAATCGAACCCGCACCACAAACTTTTTGCTTTTCTTAAAAATTTCTTGGCAAGCTTGTATTGTACCATTCAACCACTAGCGCGAGTGGGCCTGGCAAGAGTCGAACTTGCGACCTTCGCCGTGTAAAGGCGACGTCATAACCACTAGACCACAGGCCCTTGATATAAGTTGAAAAAGAAGAAGTGTGTTTAAAAAGTTTATGTTATTTAAAAAGGCCTTATTTTCCGCTTTCAGCCCTTCTTAGATATTCTTCAATATCTAAAGGTTTTTCCGAGGTGCTAATAAGTTCTCTAATTTTTTTATCATGTTCAACAAGTCTTCTCTTTATTTCTTCTCTAATACTAACAGAATTATTAAATGATGTAGATAAATCTTTTATAAATTTCATCATATTATTTAGATTTTCTTGAACTATTTGATTATCATTATTACTACCTTTTTTAAGCTCAATCATTCTTTCTTTCATTTGATTGGTTATTTGTAAATTAAGAGAATATTTTTCATCAATCTTTGTTTTAATATCTTTAACTAAAGCAACTTTCCTAGAAATTTCTTTATTAAGTCTATCTAAAGTATCAAGTCTAGTTCTTATATTTCTACTAAAACCATCAAAAGTTGAAACAGTCACTGCTTTGGATTTTAAATTCTTTACTTCCTTTAAAAGATCTGTTGCTGTTTTGTTTAGTTCACCTATTTTACCTGATTGATCTTTCATATGACCTGAAACTAATTTAAAACCACGTTCATGTTCTTTTGTTTTACGTTTTAAATCTACTAAATTACTTTTAAGGCCTTTATCCAATTTTTTTAATTTACGAAGAGAAATATCTTTTTTGGGATTTGATTCTGGTTTTAATTCAGGCTTCTTAAACTCTGGAACTTTTAATTCATTTTTTTTATAGATACTTGTTCTTTTTATTTTTGGAATATCAGTTTTTTTAGAAAGATCTTTTAAGTCAATTGGCTTTAATTCTTTAAATTCTGGTAATTCCAACTTAAAGGATTCTTGTTCAAGCCTCTTTTTTCTGAAGAACATAATAGTTCTAATTGTTATTTTATATTTAAATATTGCGTTTTAGTCTATAAAACAAAAGATTTATATAACTAAAAAGTAGGAAATTCTATTATGAATAAAAACAATAAAGAAGTTAAAATTCCAGAGGAATTAAAGAAAAAATTTGAAGTAATTAAGTCTAAACTAGATAGATTTAAGAATAAATTATTAGAAAAACATAATAAAAATATTGCTGGAATTTCTTTATTACCTCCAAAGAATATTGAGAAAGAAATAGAAAGAGCAAAAGTTGAGGAAAATAGAGAACTAACTCAAGTTGAAATTGAAAAATTAAAAAATACAATAAGTGTTCTTGTTTTAATTTCTGATAGTAATAAAAAAGAAGATCAAAAAAAATTAATTGATGAAATAAATAAAATTGCTGAAGATATTGATAAAAATATAGACATAAAAATTTCTTCTTTAAATGAAATAGAAGAAATGTGTTTTGATGGCAAATATGATCTTTTACAATTAGTTGCTATTAGCGCTATATTATACGATCCAAAAGATGTTTTAGCTGCATTAAAAATATCTGAAGTTCATAAGAGCATGTCTATTAAAAAATTCGATAAATATATTGTTAGTTATGTTGCTGCTGGTTCTTTATTCAGAGGAGAAAAATCTAATGATATTGATGTTTACATCATTGTTGATGATACTGATGTTAAAAAAATGTTAAGAGCAGAATTAAAAGATAAATTAAGAGCAATTATTTACACTCTTGGTTATGATGCTTCTGCAATTACTGGTGTTAAAAAATCATTCCATATTCAAGTTTATATTCTAACTGATTTCTGGGAATCAATAAAAGATGCTCAACCAGTTATTTTTACTTTATTAAGAGATGGTGTTCCATTATTTGATAAAGGAGTATTTACACCATGGCGTTTATTATTAAAAATGGGAAGAATAAAGCCAAGTCCAGAAGCAATAGATATGCAAATGGATCTTGGAGATAAATTAATGGGTAGAATTAAGTCAAAACTTTTAGGAGTAGTTAGCGAAGATCTTTATTTTGCTACATTAAATCCAGCACAAGCAGCTTTAATGTTACATGGAGTAGCTCCTCCAACACCAAAAGAAACAGTTAGACTATTAGAAGAAATATTTGTTAAGAAAGAAAAATTACTAGAAAAAAAGTATGTTGATACACTAGAAAAAGTAAGAAAATATTACAAGGATATAGAACATCATAAAGTAAAGGAAATTAAAGGGGAAGAAATAGACAAATTAGTAAATGAAGTTGAAGATTATCTTAAAAGAATAAAGAAATTATTTAACCAAATAGAAAAGAAAAGAGGTTCTGGAGATATTGTAGAAATACATGATGCTTGTATAAATTTAGTAAAGAATGCACTAATTTCTTTAGACATTAGTGTTACTTCTTCAAATGTAGTTCAGAAATTTAAAAAACATCTAGTAGAAGAAGGTAATCTTCCAGATAATTTTTTAAAAATTTTAAAGAGAATAATAAAAGCTAAACAAGATTATAAAAATTTAACAAAACAAGAAATGGAAAAAGTAAAGAAAGATGCAAGATTTTTCCTTAGAAGTTTATTAGAATACTTACAAAGAAGTAAACTAATGGGATTAGATAAATCCAAAATTGGAGTTAAACACGGTAAAAAATTAGGAGAAATTCTATTCTTAGATAAAATTGCTTTTGTAACAAAAGATGTTAATGCTAAACAAAAAGAAATACTTAAAGTAACTATTTCAAAAGATGGAAGTTTTGGAGATATAAAGAAGAGTTCTAAAAGTGAAATAGAAAATAGTGTAAATAAAATAACAAAATTCCCAGAAAAAATAGCAATTCAAGAAAAAACTTATAAAGCATTAAAAAAGATCTTTGGGAAAGGCGCTGAAATCTTAATAAAATATTAGAAAATGAATGGTACAATTGTAAATTTTAGACGTGGAAGGCATACTCAATATCCTAATCAAGCCATTATTCATATAGATAGTTCTAAATCAAAAGAAGATGCTGAAAAAATGTTAGATAAAAAAGTTACTTGGACTACTGCAAGTAAAAAAGAAATTATTGGTAAAACTACTAAAGCTCATGGAAATAGCGGGGCAATTTTAGCAAGATTTGAAACAGGATTACCAGGACAATGTATTGGTACAAAGGTGAAGGTAGAATAAAATGGCAGGATTAAGAAAAGGTAAATGTTATAGGCACATTACTAGAGCATATACTAGAAAGAGTAAATTTAGAAAGAAATCTTACATAGCTGCTATACCAACTACAAAAATTATAAAATTTGATATGGGTAATGTTAAAAAGAAATTTCAATATGAAGTAAATTTAATTTCTAAAAATCCTATACAGATAAGACATAATGCTTTAGAATCTTCTAGAATGGTTGTAAATAGAAAATTAAATGAAAAATTAAGTGATATAAATTATCATTTCAAATTAAGGGTTCATCCACATCATGTTTTAAGAGAAAATAAAATGTTAACTGGTGCACATGCAGATAGAATGCAAACAGGAATGCAACGTGCATTTGGTAGAGCTGTTGGTATTGCAGCTCAAGTTAAAAAAGGAAAAGAAGTATTTTCAATACGTGTAAACAAAAAATATCTTGAAATTACAAAAGAAATTTTAAAAACAGCAACACCAAGATTACCTGGAAATTATATTATTGAAGTTAATCAAATAAATTAGTCACAATATTTTTAGCTTGTTCTGTTTTTCTTTAAATAAATTTTGGTAATTTTATAACAAAAACTTTATTAATCCATTAAAGTTAGTTTTTAAAAAATGGGTGATAAAGAAATTGCATGGTTCAAGGAGATTTCTAAATCTGATATTCCTTTAGTAGGTGGTAAGGGAGCAAATTTAGGAGAAATGTATAATTCTAGATTTCCAATTCCTGCTGGTTTTTGTGTAACTGCAGATTCTTATAAGATATTTTTAGAAGAATCAGGAATAGGAGAAAGAATTTATCCTGTTTTGGATGAATTAGATGTAAATGATACAGAAAAACTTCAAGAAGTAGCCGAACAGGTTCAAAATGTAATTCTTAATGCTAAAATGCCTTCCGGAGTAAAAGAAAAAATAATTGAGGCTTATAATAATTTAAACATAGATATAGATGTCTATAAATTAGCTGGAAAAGAAGCATTATCAATGGTAAAGGCTGGTCGTGATATACCTTTTGTTGCCGTAAGAAGTTCTGCTACAGCAGAAGATTTACCAACAGCTAGTTTTGCTGGACAACAAAAAACTTATTTGAATGTAAAAGGTTCAGAAAATGTAACAATAGCTGTTCAAAAATGTTGGGCTTCATTATTTACTGCAAGAGCCATTTATTATAGAATTAAAAATAATTTTGATCATAAAAAAGTTTTTATTGCAGTAGTGATCCAAAAAATGGTAAATTCTACTAGAGCTGGAGTAGCTTTTTCTATTAATCCAAGTACAAATAATGAAAATGAAATAATCATAGAAGCTGGTTGGGGTCTTGGAGATGCTGTTGTTGCTGGTCAAGTAACACCAGATAATTATATCATAGATAAGAAAAGTCTTGAAATTAAAGATGTAAAACTTAATGATCAGGAATTTGAATACGTCCGGGATAATAATCTTGGTAGAACAGTTAAAAGAAGTGTTCCTCAGGGAAAGAAAAATACTCAAATTCTTTCAGTTAATGAGATAAAGAGATTAGCAAAATTAGTTTTAAATATAGAAAATCATTATGGAAAACCACAAGATATAGAATGGGCTGTTGAAGATGGAAGATTATTCATTGTTCAAGCTAGACCAGTTACAACTGTTAAAAAAGTTGAGAAACAAGAAACTATTACAAAAGAACAAGAAGCTCCAAAAGAAGATATTCCTAAAGATGAAATTTTATCTGGATTAGCAGCAAGTCCCGGAATTGGTTCTGGCTCTGTTAAAATTGTTCACGATCTTTCTGACTTAAGTAAAATTCAAAAAGGAAATATTTTAGTTGCTAAAATGACAAATCCAGATTATGTTGCTGCAATGGAAAGAGCATCTGCTATAGTTACTGATGAAGGTGGAACAACTTGTCATGCAGCTATTGTTAGTAGAGAAATGGGAGTCCCCTGTGTTGTTGGAACAGAAAAAGCAACCCAAGTATTAAAAGAAGATCAAGATATAACAGTAGATGGTAGTAAAGGAAAAGTCTATGGTGGAAAAGTTGATATTAAAGAAGAAAAAGAAGTTTCTCCAGAAGGACCTGCTGAAGATGTAGAAACAATTACCGAAGTTAAAGTTCTCATGGATCTTCCAAAATATGCAGAGAAAGCAGCAACAACCGGAGCAGATGGTGTTGGTTTATTAAGATGTGAATTTATCATTCTTGGAGAAAAAGAACATCCTATTTATCTTATTCAACAAAATAGAAAACATGAATTTGTTGAAGACTTAGCAAAAAATGTTTCTATAATTGCTAATGCATTCAAAGGAAAACCAGTTTGGTATAGAACTTTGGATGCACCTACAGATGAATTCAGAAGATTAAAGGGCGGAGAAGGAGAACCAGAAGAAGATAATCCAATGATGGGTTGGCGTTCAATTAGAAGAGAATTAGATCAGCCAGAATTATTAAAGGCTGAATTTGAAGCTATAAAGAAAGTTCATGATCAGGGTTTAACTAATGTTGGTATTATGCTGCCATTAGTTACAAGTGTTGAACAAGTAAAAAAAGCAAAAGTATATCTTAAAGAAATTGGTTTAGAGCCACAAGAAAATATTGATTTTGGAGTTATGATAGAAACTCCTGCTTCTGTTCAAATTATTAAGGAATTATGCGAAGAAGGTCTTGATTTTGTTTCTTTTGGCACAAATGATCTAACACAATTTACTTTAGCAGTTGATAGAAATAATGCAAAAGTTCAAAGATTATATAATGAAATGCATCCTGCTATTTTAAGGCAGATTAAGCATGTAATAAAAGTTTGTCGTGAATACCATGTTGAAACAAGTATTTGTGGACAAGCTGGTTCTAATCCTGAAATGGCTGAATTTTTAGTAAAACAGGGCATTGATAGTATTACGGCAAATCCAGATGCAGTAGCTAAAATAAGAAGAATTGTAGCAAGAGCAGAGAAGAAGCTTTTATTGAGTGTAGCTAGGTCAAAAATAGATAAAACAGGATAAATTCTAATAGGAACCTTTATATATTATTAATTACCAATTAATAGTAACAAAATATAATAAATTGAGGTAAAAAAAATGAATAGAGAAAATAAAGAAAGAAATTCAACATTGCAAGATTTAGTTGATTTTACAAAGATTTCTGTAGCTACTGATGCAGAAAACCCATTATATGTTAATTATGCTTTTCAAGATCATTTAGAAACTTTAGATAATTTAGAATACGGAGAAGCAATAAAAAGAGAAGTAGAACCAGTAATTAAAGCATTAAAGAATGATATTCAAAGAGAAGGTAAAATTCCAGAATGGGCAAGTAGACAAGGTGGATTTTTAGAAAATTATAAAAGATTACATGCAACTATCTTAAATCAAGCCCAAATAGCTGATTTAATAAATGCAGCTAATGTAGTTGGTTATGATCCGGCAGATTTTTCAAATATAGTAGATCCAACTGAAGAATATGGTAGAATAGCTGGAGATATCCAAGAAATATCAAAGAGAGAAGCAATAGCTAGAATAAATGGTGAAAACTTAACATTAAATGATGAAGAAAAAAGAATTAAAGATAAAGGAATAGCAGTTAAAGTATTACAAGAAATGACAAATAAAGCTATAATCTTCGGATTTGATACTGAATACCATGATGATGTCTTGGATAGTATTAACGAAAAATACGCACCACAAGAAAATCAAGAATCAGCTTAAGTTTTTTTTAATTTAATTATTTTCTTATTTTTTAATAAAATGTCAGTAATATCTGTCATTTTATCTACAAACATATTGGCAATTTTATCATAGTAATCTATTTTTTTACCAGCAATTCTAGTAATGTTTCCATGCGTAACCGATTTAGATAAATCATACATTGTTACATACCAATTAATATATTTTCTTCCAAGTCTAATCCCTCTTGTTTTTATTAACATATCTGGAACATGTTCTGGACTTGGGGGAGTTTTTCCAGCAGCCATTAAAGCAGCATGAGCAGAATCTACCATTGCCCAATATAATCCTTCAATAGCACTTAGAACATTAAACCTAGATCTTGATAAATGAACAGGTGCTCTTCTCAAAGAAGTGTATACTGATTCAGCAGTTGGTTTTATTTTTCCTCTTGCTAATAAAACTTTCAAAGGCTCAAAGAAACCACCAAAATCAATTAAAACTTGTCCATATCTTAAAACATTAGTAGCTACTGGATCACCAGACATTACTTCTTGTAAAAACGCTCCAAGAGTTACTGTATTAATATGAATTTCTTTAGGGTATTTTTGCCTTGCTACTATTTTACCAAGTTCTTCTCTATACCAAGCAATTAATTCTTGATCCCAATCAACAGAACAATTATCTATAATAACTATTATGTCTATATCACTTTGCTTTTTAGCAGTCTGTTTTGGAACAGAACCAAATAAAGCAATAGATTTTATTAATTTGTTAAATTTTTTATAAACTTTTAATGCAAAATCATAAGCAATATCGTAATCTTTTTGAAGTTTTTTAACCAAAAATTACCACCTCTTTTAATAAATTAAAATTAAACTTCTTTATTAATATTCCGTTTCGCTTCCAGCACTAGCAGCAAATCTTCCTTTCTCTGGAGAACCTGCTTGTCCTCCTAACTCTTGGGGTACTGTTGAAAATCCAGCACCATAAAGATCAAAGTGTTGTTTTGGTAAAATTTCTCCATAACCCATATAATATCTTCCAAAAGTATCTCTTATTTCAGACCAGTAAGGTGCAGCATCTATTGAATATAATGGAGAGCCCATTGCTTCTAAAATATAAGGTTGAGGGCTTGTTTCAAAAAATCTTGGAAATCCTCCTGCTTCCATTATGGCTTTTCCAGAATAACCTCTTTTTTCTAATTCCTTCATAATTTCCTTTACAGGAACATTTCCCATACCCGGAGGCAAATGTGAATCTTGATAACCAAAATTATCTGTCGTATGAACATGTTTTACAACTTTTGATATTTTTTTAGTTTCTTCTAAAATATCTTTATCAGAATAACCATACTTCCTTAACATATTTATGTGGCCCATATCCCACGTAGCCCCAATTAATTTTTCAGCAACTTTTTCTGCTTGGCGTTTAGAAATATTTTTTTCTTTAGACAATCTTTCTGCAAATCTATTTCTACTATCTTCTATAACTTTTCTCAAGGATTCAGCTCTTGAAAGTGGCATTTCCGGATAGACATTTTCTAAAGAAATTATTGGTGTTTTATCACCATATTTTTTATAAGAAGTAAAAGCGGCATTTGCTATTGTCTCTGATCCTTTATCAGCTGCAAAATCATCTGCTGGTTTCCATAATTGTGGAGCAGGCATATTTCCAATATCTTTAATCATATTTTCAGTTTGCTCATTATATCTAGGTATTAATCGATCTTGATAAAGATCATTATATTTTTTAGCTAATAAGGGGTCTCTAGTCTTTTTGTAAGCATCTCCAACTTTTTTTATTTGATTTTCAACTTTCTCAATTTCAGAATTTGTTCTTTTAAAATTTCCCAACAATTGTTTATATGTTGTTTCTTTATATCTCTTATAATCATCACTTTCTGGGTCAGAAAATCTCTCAAATTTATTGTGAAGTTCTTCAAAACCAGATCTCATATTTGCATTAAGTTCATCAATATGATTTTGTAATGCACTTATATTTCTATTATTTTGATCATATTCTTGTTTTTCTCTCTCACTCATTGGAAGATTTCTAGTAGCCCTTTCTAAATATGCTGCATTTTGAGCCCTTATCCTTGTTTGTCTTTCTCTTACTTCATCTAAATTTTTCTCAAAAGACATTATCCTCAATTTTTCTTGGTCCCATTCTGTTCGATTTAAACTTCTTAACCTTCTTTCAGGGGTCCATATAACTGGTCCTTTTTCTCCCAAATATTTTTTTTCTTCATATTTTAAAACTTGAATTTGTCCAGTATCTTGGTTTACTACACCCATTGCTCTTTTTTGTAATGCTTTTCTTGCTTCTTCTTTATTCATTTTAGATTGTTTTACTAAAGCTGCAATACTTTCATCACTAATTTCTTTTCTCCATTCAGCTATAGGGATTGTTCCAGAATGCAAAGTTATTGGAGCTCTTCCAGTAGGATCTAATTTATGACCTCTATCAATTACAGATTCAATATTTTTTTCAGAAGTTAAACGTTGAGCTTCACTCCAACCTTGTTGAGACAATCCAGCAATATCTATACCTGGACCATGAATTGATGCTTCTGCTCCAGTTAATTTTCCAAGCCTCTTCATTTCTTCAAAATGGGGCTCGGGAATTGATTCAAATACTTCAGGACTTACAGAACCAACTTCAACATTTTTTACACCTTCATTTAATCTGGTACCCATTTCTTTAATTTGGTTAGCAGTTTGAGGACTAGTCGGGGCACCTATTTTTGAAGCAGAAAGATAGTATCTTGAATCCATTGCAGATTCATGATTTTCATGAATTTCCATTATTTCACCTCAACTTTTTTTAAATTGTATTTTTTATTATCTTTACTTTCATTTAAAATATCATTAACATCTACAGCTTGTGTATTTGATTTATAGTTTTTAAATGTTTCTCCATTTTCTACTGCATTAAAATATCTATCTGTAACTTCTGAAGGAGCATTTCCTAAATATTTACTAATTTCTCTTTTTTCATCCATTATTTCTTGATGTGTAGAACTATGTAATAATCCACTTCCACTTAGATTTTTTCTAATACCATTAATAACTGGACTTTCACCATTCCCACTTTTATATAAAATTGCTGGAGCTGTAGAATATTGTACTTGTCCATTTTCTTGTCTAACTTCGGTATTATCAATTGTTTTTTCTAAATCAGAAATTCCTCTTCTTAAAACAGGCTCTTTTATTTCATATTTTGGTGCTTCCATTTCTGAACTGCCTAAATTAATTCTTGAAGAAGGTCCTTCAATTTCAGTTTCTAAATTTTGTAAAGTTTCAATTAATTCTTTAATTTCTTGTATTAATTCCTTATCTTTTAATGTTTTTAATAAAGATTCAAGATAGTTCACTCTATCTTTATCTGTCCTTAATTTCTTTAATTCATTCTTGATATCTTCTATCTTCACCATGTAAACATTTTGTGAGCCTTCTTATAAATTGTATACAATGCACTGCCTCTCATCTTCGCATCAGATATTGCTTTTTTCTTTAATTCCTTTTCTTTATAAGGTTCTGAAGGCGCACCTTTAACTGCTTCAAAAGAAGATTTCATGAATTTAAAAGCGTTTCCTATCGGGGAAACCATATCTCTAAAACCCCCTGCAAAAGAAATAGCACTTGGTTTTTTTTCCTCCGTTTTTTCTTCTTTTTCTTGTTTTAAATAATATTCAATGTCTTCTTTTAACTCTGTTAATGGAGTTCCAACCATTTCTTCTATTAAATCAAGACCATTATACAACTCTTGTTGTTTTAATATTTCTAAATCTTTATCTGTTAATGCATAAGCTCTAATTCTCATTTCAACTCTGCCTTGTTGGACATAATGCATACCAGCTTGTGTTCTTGCAGCTTCAGGAACTGTTCTAAATTTCAAAGTTGTTTCAACACAGGAAAAATATTCTTTTCCATTTACTTTACCAACAGATTTTTTACCAAATAAAACTAATTCCATAATCATATTGCTAAAAGCAGTAACTACTTCTGGACTTCCAAAATCTTTCATTCCAAGTTTTTGGGCTGCCTTTAAGTAAGGTTTTACCCAAGAAGAATATAATTTTAGAGAAGCTAATTGTGATTTAACATAAGATCTTTCAATTTTAAATCTTTGATTTAATTCCTTTTCACTTCTACTTTTCCATTCTAAAAATTCTTGAATTCTTGCTTTTAATATTCTCTTTACCCTTTCATTTAAATCAATCCCACGAACATCTTTTTCATCCTTCGCTATCATAAAAGCATCTCTCAAAGTTACAAATTGTAATTGCTGTGCTAACATATTTATTGCTCCTCTACCTCGTTTAATGTCTACTTGATCCATCCAAATTTGTTTTAAGCCGAGTAAAGCTGCATCAGCTTCATCTTTATTTTTAGAATGAGATTTTTTATAAGTTTCAAGTCTAACTTCAAATTCTTTTAAATCATAAAGTAAATTAATTAAACTTCTAATAACAGTATTGATAGTCTGCATCATCTTCATTGCTTGTTCTTGCATTCTTGTTGCTTTCATTCCCATCTCAGAAAAAAAAGCACCACCAACAGAAGCTTCATAATCATCACCAGTTTTAGAAACATCTAAATCAACACCATTATATTTGCCTTTCATAAAATCAAGAATCCAAAAATATATTGGTTCAAGACCCTCTCCAAAAGAATCATAAATCAGTGTAAAATGAATGTCTTCCTTACTTACATCTGTCTTTATTAATGCTTTTTTCTTTATTTCATCAATTAAGAATGGCCTAATTTCTGACTTAAGAGAAGGATTCTTTTCTAATTGTTCTTTTAGAAAAGCTATTTTATCAGGCTCTTTTTCTAATTTCTTTTTTACTTCAGCAATATCCATACAAAAAATACTTAAGTTTTGAAATTTTTAAATGTTTTGTTATGAAGAGATTTTTAATTCCTATTATAATAGTTTTTTTTGATCAATTAACAAAGTTTTTATCTAAAGATAAACATTTTTTTATAGTAAATTATCAAGAAAATTATGGAGCTGCTTTTAGCATACTCCAAGGACAATTACTAATATTTATTGCAGTAGCAATCCTTGTTATTTTTTTAATATTTTTTTATTATAATAAAGTAAAATATAAAATTGGATTATTGTTTATACTTGGTGGAACTATTGGAAATTTAATTGATAGAATTTTTTTGGGACTTGTTCGTGACTTTATTGATCTAAAAATTTGGCCTGTTTTTAATATAGCTGACTCTGCTAATGTAATTGGTGCTGCTATTTTAGCTTATTACTTAATTAAAACCAAAAATAAGTAAAATCAAAGATTTTTGATATATTTATCTGTAGCTACAACTGCTAAAGTAGTAACTGCTGCCGTAAGTGCAAAAATTGCTATAGGTCCACCATATTTTACAGCTTCTGCTAAGAAGTTACCATAATCGCTTTGTAATTGAGAAATATCCTTATTTAAAGAAGCATATAGGTCTAAAGCTTCTGGAATTCCTGCTTTTGTACATGCTGCTCCTACAATAGAGTCTCCAACAATTCTTATTAAATTTTTTGCCATTTTAATCAATCTTTAATCTAAAATATAGTTTTATAAACTTTTCCATCAGTACTACCGTTTAGTTATAATTAAGAACTCTTCTTAGCAAATATTTCAACCCATTTAGTACCTTGATCCTCAGAAGTTTGAGCATTTAAAACAGAAAATCCTGATTTTTTTAATTTATCTTCCAATTCAGCTTGCGTATAAAAGGTATAATATCTTGGTGAATTATTATATTGTGGTTTGCTAACAACTTCTTCTGTTGTTCCTTCTTTTACAGCAATATATACTACACCATTTTTTTTAAGTATTTTAGAAATTCCTTGTAAAATATTTAGGGATTCTTTTCTTTCTATATCAGATAGACTAGCCATTACCCAGATACCATCAAAAGAATTATTTTCAAACTCTAAATTACACATATCCATTTTAATGAATTTAACACCTTTAACTCTTTTTTTTGCTTCTTTTAACATATTCTCTGAGAAATCTATAGAAGTAACATCTAAACCATAATCATGAAAGTATTGAGCATCTCTTCCAGAACCAGAACCAACATCTAAAATTTTTCCTTTTTTAGGTAACATAGAAATAAACTTATTAAGTTGGAACTGCATTAATTTACTATAAGTATAATCTGCATATATCTTAGCATATTTGTCATAGGTCTCTAAAGCTTTTTTAATTTGCTCTTTCATCAGGGTTTTAATGTTTCAAGACATTTATAAATTTTTAGGAAAATTTATATAGATTATAAAAATATAATAATTAATTTGAAAAATAAAAAGCTAACAGCAAAAAAAGTATGTTCTTTAGCAATTAATAATATTTCTAAATTATTTAAAAAAAAGGAAAAATTAGCACCAGATATTAACAATAATAAAAAAATTAGAAGAGATAAAATCTTTGAAGAGAGTCATAGATAATATTGAAGCGAAAACTATTTATAGGCTAAATTTCACTTTTCCTTTGGTGATTTTAAATGGAACTTGGCGGTAATATAAGCTTAGAAGGGTTTGATGAATTAGAACCTGGAACATTAATTGTAGTTAAAAAAATGGTCGGAAATTATGCAAAAAGTATTGCTGAAAAGGCCGAATTTGAAAAACTAGAATTAACTCTTAAAGAAGAAGAAAAAAAGTATAAAATAGAAGTAAAATTAATATCAAAAGGTAAAGAAAAGAAAGAAGAAGCAGAAGATGAAAACATGTTCTTCGCAATCGATAAAGCATTAGGAAAGTTCAAATAATAAGCTTTATAAATCAAAATTTCTATGGTTAATTAAGAAAATGGTTCAGAGAATTGGTGGATTTAGAAGGAAAACAAGACATAAATTAAAAAAGTCTGTTAGAACAAGGGGTAAAATATCTATTTCAAGATATTTCCAAAAGCTCAAAGTAGATGATATAGTGCAATTAGTTGCTGAACCTTCAATACACAAAGGTTTATATTTCCCAAAATACCACGGAAAACACGGGATAGTTAAAGGTAAAAGGGGAAATTGTTACGAATTAAAAGTAAAGGCTCCAAAAAGAGAAAAAATTATAATAGTACATCCAATTCACTTAAGGAAAATATAAAATGGCAGATGCAAAAATAATTGAAGAAAAACCTCTACCACTGATAGAGATAAAAGAAGTTTTAGAGGAAATCGAAAAAAGAGATGGAGAACTTAATTTTAGATCAAATAAGGTTAAGGAATATTTAGATGTTTTTGCACAAAAAGATTTAAAAAAAACAAAAGACTTAATAAATAAGATAAAAGACCTAAACATACCAAGATTAAAGGAAACTCAGATTGTAAAAATTATTGACATTGGACCAAAAGATTTAGACAGTTTAAGAACAGTTTTAATAAGTGAAGATACACCTGTTAGACAAGAGGATTTAAGTAGAATCTTAGAAGTATTAAAATGAAGTTTATAGATGTGAATAAAAATGATAGGCAATATAGAAAAGGAAGAGAAAGCAATTATTTTAGACTTCCTACCAAACGGTTATCCATTCGATGGGAGACCAATGTACAGGAAGACTCCAATAGCGCAAGCCATAGGTCGAGATCATTTTGTACTTCTAGAATTAGTTCCTAAAAAAGGTACTTTCTTACAACCAAATGAAGAAGTTTACACTGGAGAAGGTAAACGAGATAAAATACATCATATTCTAAGTAAACTTCCTTTAGATAGACTAACAGAAACAGCAAAAATAAGTTTGGAATACGTTATTAAAGATGTTGTAAAGAAAGACGAAAAACGTTTTGTGGATTTCTTTAATAAAGCACAACCCATAAACATAAGAAGACATCAAATGGAATTATTGCCTGGAGTAGGTAAGAAACATATGTGGGCTATTATAAAAGAAAGGGAAGAAAAACCATTTGAAAGTTTTGAAAGTATTAAAAAAAGAGTAAAATTAATGCCAGATCCAGAAAGTGCAATAATTAGAAGAATTTTGGTGGAAATCAAAGGAGAAGACAAATATCGGATATTTGTAGAAACACAATCTTTTTAAATGAAAATTTTCTTGATTCTTTAATATGGTAGATAAAAATTTTAAGTATCTTGTACGAGTTGCAAACACTGACCTAGATGGAAATAAATCAATTTATCCAGCACTAAGAAAAATAAAAGGTATTAGTTTTGCATTTTCTAATGCAGTTTGTAGACTTAGTAATGTAGATCCAGGAAAAAAAGTAGGCCATCTTTCAGATGATGAAGTTAAAAAATTAGATGATGTATTAAAGAATTTATCAGGAGTTCCAAAATGGTTATTCAACAGAAGAAAAGATTATGAAGATGGAAGTGATAAACATTTATTAACTTCAACATTAAAATTAACAAAGGAATTTGATATTAAAAGATTACAAAAAACTAAAACTTACCGAGGAATGAGACATTCTTTTGGCTTACCTGTAAGGGGTCAAAGAACTAAGGGACATTTTAGAAAAGGTAAAAGTCTTGGTGTTCAAAAGAATAAAATTAAAGATTCTCAAAAAAGTAATAAGGAGAAAAAATAAGTAAATGGGAGATCCAAAAAAACAAAGGAAAAAGTATAGTAAACCAAAACACCCTTGGGAAGAAGGAAGAATAAAAGAAGAAAAAGAATTGAAGATGGAGTATGGTCTTAAAAATAAAAAAGAAATCTGGAAAACAGAATCAAAACTTAAAAAAATAAAAGATCAAACTAAAAGATTAATTACAAATAAAACAGAACAAGCAAAAAAAGAAGAAAAAGAATTATTATTAAAATTATATAAATTGGGCTTAATTAAAAAAAGTGCAAAACTTGATGATATTCTCAGTTTAGATTTAAAAAGTATTTTAGATAGAAGATTACAAACATTAGTTTTTAAAAAAAATTTATCAACAAGTGTAAAACAAGCAAGACAATTTATTACTCATGGTCACATTACAATTTCAAGTAAAAAAATAGATGTTCCTTCATACCTTGTAAATTTAGATGAAGAAAATAAGATAAGTTTCTTTGGAAGAAGTTTATTGTCAAAAGATGATCATCCAGAAGCTGCTAAATTAGATAAAAATGGACAGAAATAAAAGACCAAATTTAAGATGGGGAATCGCAAATATTTTTTCTAGTTATAACAATACAATAATTCACATTACTGATATTACTGGAAGTGAAACTATTGCAAAAGCTTCAGGAGGTATGATGGTAAAATCTGACCGTCTTGAATCTAGTCCAACAGCAGCAATGTCTGCTGCTAAAAAAGTTGCAGAAGAAATGAGGGAAAAGGGAATAAATGCAATACATGTAAAGGTCAGAGCTCCAGGGGGTCATAATGGTCCAAATAATCCTGGTCCAGGAGCACAAGCAGCCATAAGAACATTTTCAAGAGTTGGAATAAGAATCGGTGTTATAGCAGATGTTACTCCAGTTCCACATGGTGGCTGTCGTAAAAAAGGTGGTAAAAGAGGGAGGAGAGTATGATTGAAATTAAATCTTTAAAAGAAACTAATGAAAAATTAGATTTTGTTATTAAAAATATTGATGCTGTTACAGCAAATACTATAAGAAGACTTATTGTTAGTGAAATTCCTATAATGGCAATAGAAGCAGTTAATGTAATTAAAAATAATTCTGCATTATATGATGAAATGCTTTCACATAGGCTCGGTTTAATACCATTTAAAACTGATTTAAGTTCTTATAATTTAAAAGAAAAGTGTAAATGCAAAGAAAAAGGGTGTGCTTTATGTGAACTTACTTTAAGTTTAAAAGCAACTGGTCCTTGTACAGTTTATTCTGAAGATATTAAAAGTAAAGATCCAAAAGTAAAGCCAGTTTATCCAAAAATGCCTATTGTTAAATTATTAAAAGGGCAAACACTAGAATTAGAAATTATAGCAATACTTGGACATGGAAAGGATCATGCTAAATTTAGTCCTGGTTTAGTTCATTATCAAGCTTATCCAAAGATTAAAGTTACTAATTGTAAAGGTTCTAGCAAATGTGTTGAAGTATGTCCAAAAGATGTATTTCAAGTATCAAATAAAAAAGTAAAAGTAGTAAATGAAATAAATTGCATTTTGTGTAAAGCTTGTGAAGAAGCTTGTCCCCATGGTGCTATAAATATTGAAGATAGTAAAACAGACTTTATTTTTCATGTTGAATCTTGGGGGCAATTAAAACCAAAAAAACTATTATTAACAGCCATAGATATGCTAGAAGATAAATTAGATGACTTTAATAAAAGTCTAAAGAAATTAAAATAAGGCGGGAGTGCCGGAGTGGTCAAAAACTTTTTTATTGAAAAGTTGGCTTAACGGACATGGCTAAGGACCATGTGGCTTAGTGCCTACGCAGGTTCGAACCCTGTCTCCCGCATAAAGATAAAATGAAAAGAACAGGTCCAGAAAATATAGAATTGAAGAATTTAATTGAAAAATTAAATGATTTAGCTATTAAGGAAAAGGTAAAATTATGGAAAAGAATAGCTAGAGAGCTAGAAAGATCAACAAGACAAAGAAGATCTGTTAATATCTACAAAATTGATAAAAATACTAATGAAAATGAAACGGCATTAGTTCCTGGCAAAGTTTTAAGTGAAGGGGAATTAACTAAAAAAATTAAAGTTGCTGCATTTAGTTTTTCAGAAAAAGCTAAAGAAAAAATAAACAAAAAAGGAAAAGCAATTACAATTGAAGAATTAATTAAAGAAAATCCAAAAGGCAGAGACGTGAGGATTATAGGATGATCATAGATGCAAAAAACTTAATATTGGGAAGAATGGCAAGTTTTGTAGCTAAGAAAGCATTACTTGGAGAAAAAATAGATGTTGTTAATTGCGAAGAAGCAATAATAACGGGAAGTAAGAAAGCAATATTAGCAAAACATCAACAAAAAAGAGAAAGAGGAGAACCATTCCACGGACCATTTTTTCCTAAAAGAGAAGATAGAATAGTTAAAAGAGCTATTAGGAACATGTTACCATATAAGAAAGAACGTGGAGAGAAAGCTTTAAAAAATATTAAATGTCATACTAAAGTTCCAAACAAATTTAAAAATGAAAGATTAGAAACAATAGAATCTGCTAATGTTTCTAAAATAAAAAATTTAAAATACATGAAAATTAAGGAAATTTCAGATTTTTTGGGTAGAACATGAAAAAAATTGTCCATATATCAGGAAAGAGAAAAACAGCAGTAGCAAGAGCTACCTTAAAAGAAGGTAAAGGACTTATAAGGATAAATCGTAAGCCATTAAATATATATGGCTCAGAATTAGCAAGATTAAGAATTCAAGAGCCTTTGTTAATAGCTGGAGACATTGTAAACAAAGTTAATATTGATGTTAATGTTAAAGGTGGAGGATGGCAAAGTCAATCAGAAGCTTCTAGATTGGCAATTGCTCGTGCTTTAATGGAATTTTCTGGAAATAAACAGCTTAAAAAAGATTTTCTGGATTATGATAGAAACTTAGTTGTAGCTGATGTAAGAAGAAGAGAATCAAGAAAACCAAATAATTCAAAAGGAGCAAGAGCTAAAAGACAAAAATCTTACCGTTAAAATGATAATACCAATAAGATGTATAAGTTGTGGAAAACCTGTAGCCCACTTATGGGAAGACTATAAGAAAAGGGTTTTAAATGAGAAAGATAGAAAAAAAGTAATGGATGAAATCGGCTTAGATAGATATTGTTGCAGAGCCCTATTTTTAGGACATGTTGATTTACTAGATACAGTTGCAAGATTTAAGAAAGGTTAAATTTTTATATTCTTTTTCTAATTTTTTCTTTTTATGAGAGATCAAAACTGGTTAGAATCTAGATTAGAACAGATATGGCAATTACTTTTCCCAGAAGTTGAGAAAAAAAACAATGTAATTATAAAATTTAAGGGAAGATGGAAAAATAAATTCGGCCATATTAAGCTTTTAAAGGATAAAAGTACAGAAATCTGTATTAACGGCTTATTTTCTAATGAATTAGTCCCAGAGTATATTGTTGATTTAACAATTGCACATGAATTAATACATTATGGCCATGGTTTCCAAAGCCCCCATAAACAGAAATTTAGATACCCCCATCAAGGAAGTGTTGTTAAAAGAGAGCTAATGAATCGTGGTTTTGCTCATTTATTAAGATTAGAAAAGAAATTTATAAAAGAAGATTGGTTAATTCTTTATAAAAGTTTAACAAGATAATTATTTCTTTCTGCTCTTTAAAGGAAATCTCATATATTTTTTGCAATTTTTACAATAATATACTAATTTTTTATCTTTTGTCCTTATTCTGCAATTTTCTCCAGGTTTTAAAAAGGTATAACAATGCTTGCAAAATTGTTTTTTTATGTTTCTTGGTATTTTTGTTTTAGTTTTCATAGAAATCTTTCTTGCTAATCCAACATATCTATTAGATAGTTTTGGATCTTTTTTAAATACCAATTTAGCTTCTCTAAATAGCTTTTTTATTCTTTCTAGAGCTATTTCCCTTTGTTTAGTCTTTAACATTAAAAAAATAAAAAGTAGAAATATTATTTAAAGATTAGTAAAAAGAAGCGAAGGAAAAATTTATTCGCTTTCTGATTCTTCATCAGATGATTCTTCTTCTTTAGATTCTTCATCAGATGAATCTTCTTCTTTAG
>NZBH01000007.1 GCA_002687815.1 archaeon
AAAAAAACTGATTCTACCTTAACATTGGTTTCTGAAGTCTTCTCAAAAAAAATTAATAAGGAACTTAAAATAAAATTATCAAAAAAAGAATCAAAAATTCCTGAATCTTTTGATGAAATGAGATTAGTTGTTTATACTCAACCAAAATTAGCTAGTGTTGGTAAGAAAAAACCAGAAATTTTTGAAATTTTAATACCAAAAGATGTTGAAGCTGCAAAACAACTTTTAGAAAAGGAAATAAAATTAACAGATGTTTTTAAAGAAGGACAGTTTGTTGATGTTCATGCTGTTACAAAAGGAAAGGGTTTTCAAGGAACTATAAAACGTTTTGGTTTAAAGATAAGACAACATAAATCTGAAAAAACAAAAAGAGGGGCTGGTTCTTTAGGAGCTTGGCATCCAGCAAAAGTTGATTTTAGAGTTCCTCATGCTGGACAAATGGGTTATCATACTAGAACTGAATATAATAAATGGATTATTAAAATGGGTAGTGATCCAAAAGAAATTAATCCAAAAGGTGGATTTTTACATTATGGTAATGTTAAAAATGATTATTTGCTAATTAAAGGTTCTATTGCAGGATCTGCTAAAAGATTAATAAGATTAGTAGAGCCAATAAGGATGAATAAAAAACCAAATCAAGCACCAGAAATAAAATACATAAATTTGGAGTCTAAACAATGAAAGTAGATGTGTTAAATCTTGAAGGGAAGAAAGTAAAAACAATTGATTTACCAAAACAATTTGAAGAACCAGTTAGATTAGATCTGATAAAAAGGGCATTCTATGTAATTCAAGATAATAAAAGACAACCTTATGGTGCTAATCCTGAAGCTGGTATGAGGGCTTCAGCAAAAATATCTAGAAGACGTCATAATTATAAAACTGCTTATGGGTATGGTATTTCAAGAGTTCCAAGAAAAATTTTAACTAAACGTGGAACTAGATTTTCTTGGGTTGGTGCAGTAGCACCTGGAACTGTTTCTGGTAGAAAGGCTCATCCTCCGAAAGCTGAGAAAATTTGGGATAAAAAAATAAATAAAAAAGAAAGAAGGAAAGCAATAAGATGTGCTTTGTCTGCTACAATTAATAAAGAATTAATTAAATCAAGAGGTCATCTTTTTAAAGAAGCACCTTTAATTTTAGATTCAAAATTGGAATCACTTAGTAAGATAAAAGAAGTTTCTGAAGTTTTTAAAAAAATTAATTTAGAAAAAGAACTTGATAGAATTAATGTTAAAAAAATTAGAGCAGGAAAAGGAAAGAATAGAGGTAGAAAATATAAAATTAAGAAAGGACCTTTATTAGTAGTTTCAGATTCTTGTGCATTAGAAAAATCTGCTAAGAACTTTTTAGGTGTAGATATTTGTAAAGTGAATAAATTGAATGTTGAGTTATTGGCACCTGGAACAGAACCAGGTAGATTAACAATTTATACAGATAAATCATTAGAAAAATTATCAAAGGAAAATTTGTTTATGTAAAATGGAATCATATAAAATAATAAAACATCCGCTGTCAACAGAAAAAGCAGTTAGATTAATGGAAGCTGAAAATAAATTATTATTTGTAGTAGATAAAAAAGCAAAAAAAGCAGATATAAAAGAAGCTGTTGAAGGATTGTTTAAAGTAAAAGTTGTAAAAGTTAATAGTTTTATAACATCTAAAGGAGAGAAAAGAGCGTATGTAAAATTATCTATGGATACGCCTGCAATATCTGTTGCAACTGAATTAGGTTTAATGTAAAATGGGAAAGAGACTAATAACACAAAGACGTGGAAGGGGAACATCTACCTATAGAGCACCTAGTCATCGCTATATTTCTCAAATTAAACATAGAAAATATGATCAAAAAGAAAAAAATGTAAATTATGGAAGAATTATTGATTTAGTTCATTGTCCTGGACATTCTGCACCTTTAGCTAGGGTAAGATATGAAGATGGTGAACAAGTATACATGGCTGCACCAGAGAAAGTAGCTGTAAATGATATTATAGCTTCAGGAATTGAAGCTCCTGTACAAGATGGTAATACTTTACCTTTAAATAAAATACCAGAAGGAATGTCTATTTATAATATAGAAAAAAACCCTGGTGATGGTGGCAAATTTTGCAGATCTTCTGGTGCTTTTGCAAAAATAGTAACAAAATTTTCAAATAAAATAGTTATAAAGTTTCCTTCAAAAGAGCAAAAATCTTTTAATCCAGAATGTAGGGCAACAATTGGTATTGTGGCTGGATCAGGAAGAACTGAAAAACCATTTGTAAAAGCAGGAAACAGATTTTATGCAATGAAAGCAAGAAATAAACTTTATCCAAGAACTTCTGGAGTATCAATGAATTCAGTTGACCATCCATTTGGTAGTGGTAGGGGTAGTCATATGGGTAAACCAGCTACACCTCCAAGAAATGCATCTCCTGGAAGAAATATTGGATTAATACGAGCTAGTAGAACAGGAAGGAGGAAGAAGAAATAATGGCACTTAAAGAATTTACATTTCATGGTAAAACATTGGAAGAAATAAAGAAGATGGATTTGAAAGAGTTTGCTAAATTAATCCCTTCAAGAAAAAGAAGATCATTATTAAGAGGATTTACAGATAAACAAAAAATATTTTATGATAAGGTGAAGAAGTTTAAAGAAGAAAAAAACACTAAAATAATTAAGACTCATTTACGTGATATGATTGTCTTACCAGAAATGGTTGATTTAATGATTGGAATTCATAGTGGAAAGGAATTTGTTCCAATTAAAATTATTCCTGAGATGCTTGGATCTTATTTAGGAGAATTAGTTATGACAAGAAAACGGGTAGCACATTCAGCACCTGGTGTGGGAGCAACAAAATCTAGTTCCGCAATTACAGCAAGATAAAAATGAAATACGCTATACAAAATTATAAACCAGAACATATGGCCAGAGTTTTAGGTAGAGACTTATCTATTTCTACAAAACAGTCAATTGAAATGTGTAATTTCATAAAAAAGAAAAAAGTCAAAGATGCAAAAAAATTATTGGGTAAAGTAATGGAAAATAAATTGGCAGTCCCCTATAAGAGATTCAATAAAAATATTGGACATAAACCAGGAATTGCTGCAGGTAGATTTCCTCAAAAAACTACCGAAAATATGATTAAACTTTTAGATGAAGTAGAAACAAATGCTCAAAACAAAGGTCTTAATGTAGATGATCTTTATATAATGCATATATGTGCACATAAAGCTTCTGCTCCTTGGCATTATGGTAGACAAAGAAGAAGAAAAATGAAGAGAACTCATATTGAAATTGTTGTAGAAGAAAAAGAAGATAAAAAAAATACTAAGAGAGAAGCACCAAAGGAAGTATCAAAAGAACCTAAAAAAGAAGAAAAGAAAAAACCAGTGGGGGAAGCTAAAGAAATTAAAAAATGATTGAAAGACAATTTGTACAACAAAAGGCTAAACATTATAGAATTCAAGAATTATTAGAGTCAAAATTAGCTAAAGCTGGTTTTAGCCATGCAGAAATTAAAAAAACTCCCTTGGGTGAGAAGGTAGTAGTTTATACATCAAGACCTGGAATGGTTGTAGGTCAAAAAGGTGAAAACATAAAGGCATTGACAAGTATTTTGAAAAGTAAATTTAAAATGGAAAATCCTCAAATTGAGGTAGCTGAAATTGAAAATCCTTTTTTAGATGCTGAATTAATTGCTAAAATTATTGTAAATTCCCTTGAAAGATTTGGTCCAAAACGTTTCAAATCATTAGGTTATAGAACTTTAGATGATATAATGAAAGCAAAAGCATTAGGTGCAGAAATAGTAATATCTGGTAGAGGTATTCCAAGCCAAAGATCAAGGACATGGCGTTTTTCTGATGGCTATCTTAAAAAATCAGGCGATGTTTCAGAAACTCAAGTAAGAAGAGGTCATGCTGTAGCACATTTAAAATCAGGCGCAGTAGGTATTAAAGTTAGTATTTTGCCTCCTGACATAAAATTACCTGATAAAATAACTTACAAAGAAGATATTCGAAAGGCTAAGGAAGAAGCAGAGAAAAAAGCTGAAGAAAAGAAAAAAGAAGCAGAGAAGGCTAAAGAGGAAGTAAAAGAAACAGAAGAAAAAGTTGAAGAAAAGAAAGAAGAAGCAGAGAAGAAAGAAGAAATAAAAGAAGAAAAAGTTGAAGAAGTAAAAGAAGAAAAAATTCCTAAAGAAAAGAAAAAAGTTAAGGAAAAGAAGAAGAAAGATGTCAATACTCAAAAAAAACGAACTAAAACAAGCAAGTGAAGCTAGTTTGAAAAATAAATTAGAAGAATTAAAGAAAGAATTAATGAGATTGAATGCTCAAGTTTCAACTGGGACTCCACCAGAAAATCCTGGTAAAATAAAATTAATTAAAAAAACAATTGCTAAAATATTAACAAAACTTAATGAAAAAGAAAAAATCGAATCCAAGGAGGTAGATTCAAAAGTATGAATGATATATGTCCGCGTTGTGGTCTGAATAAAGAAATTTGTGTTTGTGAAGAGATAGCTAAAGAAGAACAACAAGTTAGAGTAACTTTAATAAAGCGAAAATTTGGAAAATTAATAACAGTTATTGAAGGTATTGATGAAAAAGACGTTAACACAAAAGATTTGGCTAAAAAGCTTAAAGCTAAATTTGCCTGTGGTGGAACAGCTAAAGATAACAAAATAGAGTTACAAGGAAACCACATAAATAAGGTAAAAAAAGAGCTAATCGAATTGGGTTTTAACCCAGACTCCATAAGAACAAAATAAGATGCAATTAAATCGGAAGGACGTAATAAGGTCCGAGCTAATAGGAACTACTATAAAAATAGTAGATTCAAAAAACCCTTCTCTTATTGGAAATGAAGGAAAAATAATTGATGAGACAAAGAATAGCTTTAAAATAGCTTATAATGATAAAACAAAGGTCGTACTTAAGGAACAAATAACATTTGACATAAAATTCAAAAATCAAACAATAAGGGTTGATGGCAAGTTATTTGTGGGGAAACCTGAGGATAGAATAAAAAAATGAAAAAAACAAAAAACATTGGAATCGAAGTGAAAGTGCCTAGCAAGAGCTGTGAAGATAAATACTGTCCATTTCATGGTAAATTAGGTCTTAGAGGAAGAACAGAATCTGGAACTGTAATAAAAACAAATCTTCATAAGACAGCAACTATAGAATTTTCACATTTACATCCTATCCCAAAATATGAAAGATATGAAAAAAGAAGAACAAGATTGAAAGTTCATAATCCTCCATGCATTAATGCTAAAAAAGGAGATAAAGTAAATGTAATGGAGACTAGACCTATTTCAAAAACAAAGAATTTTGTTATAATTGAGGTTAAAAAATGAAAGCATTAAAATCAAAGATGACAAGGCCATTGCCAAGAGGATCTGTAATATCTGTTTGTGATAATTCAGGTGCTAAAATGATTAGAATAATTTCTGTTAAAAAATTACAGACTGTTAAAGGTAGATTACAAGCTGCTGGTATTGGTGATTTGATTATTGCTGCTGTAACTTCAGGTAATCAAGAGATAAGAAAGCAAGTTGTTCCTGCTGTAATAGTTAGACAGAAAAAATCTTTTAGAAGACCAGAAGGTATGAGGGTTAAATTTGAGGATAATGCAGCTGTAATATTAAAAGATGAAAAAGGAAATCCTAAAGGTACTATTTTTAAGGGAGCAGTAGCAAAAGAAGCTGCTGAAAGATGGGCTCCTATATCAAAAGTAGCTAAAATTATTGTATAAAATGAAAATAAAATTTTCAAAATTTTGGAAGTCAAGTAAACAACCAAGAAAGCAAAGAAAGTATAGGCATAATGCTCCTTTGCATATTAAACATAAATTTTTATCTGTACATTTATCAAAGGAACTTCAAAAAAAATATGGTAAAAGAAATATTCCAATTAGAAAAGAAGACAAAGTAAAAATTTTAAGAGGTCAGTTTAAAACTAAAACTGGAAAAGTTGTTAAAGTTTTATTGAAGAAAACAAAATTGCAAATAGAAGGTATAGAAAACATTAGAAAAGATGGAACAAAATCTTATTATCCTATTCATCCTTCAAATGTTATCATCCAAGAATTAGATCTTGGTGATAAAAGAAGAAAGAAATCATTAGAGAGAAAATAAAATGGCACATTTATCTAGATTAGCGGCACCAAAATCATGGACATTGAAAAGAAAAGAAGAGATCTGGATAGTTAGATCTGTGCCTGGTCCTCATGCTTTAAAGAAATCAATTCCTCTTAATTTAGTTATTAAAGGATTACTTAATTATGCAGAAACTACAAGAGATGTTAAAAAAATTCTTAATAGTGGTAAGATTTTAGTTGATAAAAAAACAGTGAAAGATCATCATTTCCCTATTGGTGTAATGGATATTATTGAAATACCAGATACAAAAGAATCTTTTATTGTTCTATTTGATGAATTGGGTAAATTTACATTAAAAAAGACTAAAAATTCAAATGTAAAATATTGTAAAATACTTAATAAAAAAATTCTTAAAAATAAAAAAATACAATTGAATTTAGATGGTGGAAGAAATATACTTGTTAAAAAAGATGAGTATAAGGTAGGAGATACTGCTTTATTAGATCTTACTAAAAAAGAAATAACAAGTAGCTTAAAATTAGAAAAAAATGCTCTTATTTATCTTTTTGCAGGTAAACATGTAGGAAATGTTGGTGTTCTTGATTCTATTAAAAAATCATCTAATGGACCATCAAGAATTATTCTTAAAGTTAAAGATAAAAAATATGAAACTTTGAAAAATTATTTAATAGTTGTAGATAAAAAATTTGAAAATGAATTCGTCTAAAGAAATTAAGATTGAGAAAGTTACCCTTAATATAGGGGCTGGAGAAGCTGGAGATAAACTAGAGAAAGCTGTAAAATTATTAAATAAAATTAGTGGTTTAAAACCTATTAAAACAAAAACAATGAAAAGAATTCCTACATGGGGAATTAGACCAAAGCTTCAAATCGGTTGTAAAGTAACTGTTAGGGGAAAGAAAGCAGAAGAATTGCTTAAGAGATTATTAGAAGCTGCTAAAAATATTTTACCTGAAACTAAATTTGATAATGAAGGTAATTTTGCATTTGGAATTCCAGAATATATTGATATTCCTGGAACTGAATATGAAGTGGATATCGGTATTATTGGATTAGATGTTGCAGTTACACTCAAAAGAGCAGGATTTAGGATTAAAAGAAGACAAATTAAAAAAACAAAAATTCCAAGAAAACATAGAATATCAAAAGAAGAAGCAATTTTATTTGTAAAGGAAAAATTTAATGTAGAAATTGAAGGAGAAGAAAAATGACAACAAGCAATCATGAAAAAATGTTTAAACAATTGGAAGTGAAACCTGCTAAGTTAGAGAAATTTATCAAACATAATTCTCCTAAAAAAAGAACAACTGGGATTGCTTTGAAAAAATGTAAAAGATGTGGTAGAACAAGAGCCCATATTAAAAAATATCATTTGGGTTTATGTAGACAATGTTTTAGGGAGGTTGCAACTAAACTAGGGTTTAGGAAATATAGTTAAAATGTCTTTAAATGATCCATTAGCAAGTGCATTATCAAAAATATTGAATGCAATAAAAATTGGTAAAACAGAGTGTACTATAAAACCAATTTCAAAACTGATTAAAACTATTTTTGATATTATGAAAAAGAATAATTATGTTAAAAATTATAAAGTAATAGAAGATGGAAAAGGTAACTTTATAAAGCTCAAATTAGAAGGAAATATTAACAAATGTGGGGTAATCAAACCACGATTTTCCGTAAAAAGTAAAGACTTTGAGAAGTACGAAAAGAGGTTTCTGTTAGCAAAAGATTTTGGTGTTTTAATTGTATCAACTTCAAAAGGTATAATGACTCATACGGAAGCCAAAGAGAAAGATTTAGGTGGAAGATTAATTGCTTACTGTTATTAAAAATGAAAGCGAAACAACTAAAGGAACAAATAGATATTCCAGAAAATGTTCAGATCGAAGTAGATGGACATCTAATAAAAGTTAAAGGTCCACTTGGGGAATCTCAAAAAAAACTTGTAAATCCAAAAATAAAATTTTCAAAAGAAGATAAAAAATTTCTAATTGTTTCTAGTGAAGCAACAAAAAGAGAAAAAACAATAATTAAGACATTTAAAGCTCATGTTAAGAATTTGATAAAAGGAGTTATGGAAAATTATACTTATAAATTGAAAGTTTGTACAGCACACTTTCCTGTTGACCTGTCTATTAATGATAATATCTTAATAATTAAAAATTTTTTAGGTGAGAGAAAACCTAGAACTGCTAAAATTATTTCTGGAGTAGATGTTAAAATAGATAATGATATTCTAACTGTTTCAGGAATTAATAAAGAAGATGTTGGACAAACTTCAGCAACAATTGAACAAACTTGTAAAATAACAAACAGAGATAGAAGAGTTTTCCAAGATGGAATTTTTATAACTGAGAAAGATGGTAAAATGTTAAGATGAATGTAGAAAATATAAAAAAGGAATTTAAGAAAAAACCAAAGTTTGTTAGACAGCAATCTGTTAAAAATAAACTTAAATCAACATGGAGAAAACCAAAAGGATTACATTCAAAATTAAGATTGCGAAAAGGTGGTAAGGGTAAAGTACCAAGAGTGGGTTATGGTTCTCCTAAATTAAGTAAAAATTTAATATCTGGATTTAAAATTGCTATTATTCATAATTTTAAAGATTTGGGGAATATAGATCCTAAATCAGAAAATGTTTTAATTTCAAAGTCTGTTGGTAAAAAGAAAAAAGTAGAATTACTTAAGAAAATAAAAGATTTAGGGATTAAAGTATTAAATATTAAAAATATAGATGCTTTTATTAAAAAAGTTGAAGAAGATCTTTTGAAAAGAAAAGAAACAAAAAAGAAAACAGAAGAAAAGAAGAAAAAAGCTAAGAAAGAAGCAGAAGAAAAAGCTGAAGCAAAGAAAAAAGAAGAAGAAAAATCTAAAGAAGAGAAAACAGAAGAAGAAGTAAAAGAAGAGAAAAAAGAAAAAGATAAGGAACAGAAAAAAATCCTTGAAAAGAAAACTGCTAGGGAAGATATAGAAAGATGAACTTAAAAAATCAAAAAAAATTATCTGCACAATTATTGAAAGTTGGTATTAATAGGGTATGGTTTGATACAGATAGATTGGAAGAGATAAAAGAAGCAATTACAAAAGCAGATTTGAAGGGTTTGATAAGTAGCAAAGTAATTCAAGCAAAACCAATGCACGGAATATCCAAATTTAGAACTAGAAAAAATAAATTACAAAAAAGAAAAGGAAATAGAAAAGGAGCTGGCTCTAGAAAAGGTAAAAAAACATCTAGACTTGGTAGAAAAGAAGCATGGGTATCTTCAGTTAGGACTCAAAGAAATTTTATTAAATTACTTAAAAGTAAAGAAGTTGTTACTAAAAAAGTTTATAGAGACATTTATAATAAAGTTAAAGGTGGTTATTTTAGAAGCAGGAGACACATAAAGTTGTTCTTAACAGAACATAATCTTTTTAAGAAAAAATGAGAAGAATAAAAGTAATTCCATTTAAAAGGAAGAGAACAGGAAAGACGGATTATAGGAAAAGGATAAGGTTTATTTCTTCCAATAAGCCAAGATTAATAATTAGAAAATCATTAAAAAACATTTCATTACAAATTGTAGAATTTCATCCAACTGGAGATAAAGTTTTATTGGCTATTTGCAGTTCTGCATTGAAAAAATATGGTTGGAAAGCAAGTAATTCTAATTTGCCAGCTGCATATCTTATTGGTTTGTTATTGGGATTAAAAGCAAAAAAATCAAAAATAGATGAAGTTATTTTAGATCTTGGATTGTATACTTCTGTAAAAGGATCTGTTTTGTATTCTGCAATGAAAGGTGTTGTTGATGCTGGTTTAAATGTTCCTCATTCAAATGAAGTTTTACCTTCAGAAGATAGAATCAAAGGAGTTCATATTTCAAATTATGCTAAATTAGCGAAAGAGCCTCAATTTTTACAATATAAAAAAGATCAATTAAATCCAGAAGAGTTGCCAAAACATTTTGAAGATATAAAAACTAAAATAATGAAGGAATAAAAATGGAAAGAACAAGAAAAGTAGAGAAAGATCCTGGAGAAAATAAGAAAATTGAACTTCCTAGACCTAAGAATAAAAGAAAAACAATGGAAAGAGATCCAAAACAAAAACCAGAATTTGATAAAGAAGGTTGGCAACCAGTAACTAGTTTAGGAAAACAAGTAAAAAATGGAGAAATTAAAAATTTAGATGAAATTCTAGATAAAGGTCTTAGAATATTAGAACCAGGAATTGTTGATGTATTATTACCTGATTTAGAATTAGATTTAATTAAAATTGGACAATCAAAAGGTAAGTTTGGTGGTGGTAAAAGAAGTATATGGAGACAAACCCAGAAAAAAACAAAAGAAGGAAATAAACCAAAATTTGCTACAACAGCAATAGCAGGAAACAGAGATGGTTATATTGGTATTGGTAGTGGAAAATCAAAAGAAACTGTTCCTGCAAGAGAAAAAGCTTTTAGATTATCAAAATTAAATGTTATAAAAATTGTACGTGGATGTGGTTCTTGGGAATGTTCTTGTGGAAATCCCCATTCAGTACCATTTAAAATTTCAGGAAAATCTGGTTCTGTTGAAATAACATTGATTCCAGCACCAATTGGAACTGGTCTTTGTGTTGAAGGTGAATGTGCTAAATTATTAGAATTGGCTGGAATTAAAGATGTATATTCTAAAACAAAAGGTCAAACAAAAATAAAGAAAAATCTTATGGGTGCTTGTTTTAATGCTTTGAAGATGTTAACAAAAATAAAAAAAGTTGAAGAGTCTAGAAAAAATGAATAAAAGAATTTCAATAATAAGGATTAAAGGAGAAACAAAGTTAAAAAGAACTATTAAACAGACTTTGTTATTGTTAAGACTTTATAAAAAACACACGTGTGTTGTTGTTCCTAATAATCCAAATTATGTTGGTATGATTACTAAGGTTAAAGATTATGTTACTTGGGGAGAAATTGATAGTGAGACATTTAAATTATTATTAGAGAAGAAAGGTAAATTAGCTGGGAAAAAACCTTTAACTGCTGAATATTTAAAAGAAAAAACTAAATTTACATTTGATGAATTTGTAAAACAATTTTTTGATTTTAAAAAAGAGCTTAAAGATATTCCTGGTTTGAAACCATTTTTTAGATTAAATCCACCTGTCAAAGGTTTTGAAAGAGGTGGAATTAAAAAACCATTTTCTTTAGGTGGAGTTTTAGGTTATAGAAAAGAAAAAATAAATGATTTGATTAAAAGGATGATTTAAAATGAAAAAAAAAGTTGTAGAAGGATTTGTTGTTCCTTCTATTTATGGTGTTGAACATTTAGGTATAGAAATTAGACAACAAAATTTAGAAATTGGTAAAAAAATTGGTTTAGAGACTATGGTTAAAATAGGTAAAGATGAATTAACAACTACTATAATCCGAAAAATAACAGACTATGCAGAAATACCTTCAAAGAATACTTATCACATAATGCATGTTTATAAAAGAATTGATGGAGATTTTTGGAAAGAAAAAAATACATATCTGGTTAATGGAATAGACTACAAGGAAATTTTAAGTATACTTGGAGACAATAAAAATGCAAAATAAAGTAAAGAAGGTTAGGAAATTTAGGGGAAGTCACACTCATGGTTATGGTTCTAAGAAGAAGCATAGAGGAGCTGGAAGTAGAGGTGGAAGAGGAATGGCTGGTTCTGGAAAGAGAGCAGATCAGAAAAAACCTTCTATTTTAAAAAAACATGGAAAGAAATATTTTGGAAGATATGGTTTTAGAAGTCTTAAAAAAAGTGTTAAGGCTGTTAATATTGAATATCTTGAAAAATTAGTTAAGGAAAATTTGGTTAAGAAAGAAGGAGATACTTTTTTAGTAGATTTAGGAAAATTAGGTTATGGAAAACTTTTAAGTTTAGGGAAAGTTACACAAAAGTTTAAAGTACTTGTTAAGTCTGCTTCAAAGAAAGCTGTTGAAAAAATTAAAAAGGCAGGTGGGGAAGTTATACAACCAGAAAAAAAGTGATAAATCGTGTCATTTAAAAATATTTTATTAAATCTTCCAGAAGTAAAAGGTCCATTAAAGAAACATTTATCGTTTAAAGAAAAATTAAAATGGACCGGTATAATT
>NZBH01000008.1 GCA_002687815.1 archaeon
AAAAGGATTTATATCTACTCTAATGAATTCAGATTTAGGTGGCAATGGTCTAGGTGATATACTAGACAGCTCTGCACATATGTATTCTCTTAAAAATCTAGAGAATAATGAAGGAAGATGTGAAAATCCAGGTTATTCAACTGAAGGTACTTGTGAAGGTGCAACTTGTACAGATGCTAATGGTGATAGACCCTGTAGATGGAATAAGTGGGGTAGATATGAACATTTTATTCCTGCTGGAGTTGATATTACTAATCTTAGATTCTTTGCAGCCTTAACATCAATACATCCTTCTGGAAATGATCAAGGCGGTATATGGCTACCAGTTAGAGGCTTTCTTGAAATGTGGGAAGTAGATGAAACAGATTTTTATGACGATGCTTATAATAATAGAACTGGCGACGTAGTTCCTCATATACCTATATAAAGTACGCCACACTAAGAAGCCAAGTGACATAACTTAGATGAACAAAGGAGAAATTCATGAAACAGAAGCTGCTAACAGCTCTACTAAATTTGTTCGGAATATTTTACTTATTAATAGAAAAATACTTAAAGTATCCAGATGATTATAATATTCTTGGAGTAGATATTAGTAACAAATTTCAAAAGAAAACTAGAAAAGAACTATGTGAATATATGGACATTCATCTTCCTAGAAAGGGTTTCTATGATCTTAATAGTACTACAAAAATAAGATTAGGATGTCAATTGTTAGAAAATTGTAATAAATATAAAAACTTATACGAGGGCTATAAGTCCAGGAATAAATAAATTTAAAGGAGAATAACATTATGGGATCAGATACATTTCCAGGAACAAGATCAGCTAAAACTAATAGAATTATTCCATTTTCAGGACCAAGACCGGGTTCTTCCATTGCCACAAGATTCTTCAGAGAGAAAACTTACGATGATAGTCCTGCATTTTTTGCAGGAGCAGTAACAAGACCTGTAGTATCAGAAACAATAGGAAATTGGATACGTTGGTCTGAAGTACCTAGACTTGCTTCATCATTAGAAAATAGTTATTTTTATCATAAAAGAGATTTATATACTGTTGGGGACATCGATAGACAAATCGGCGATCTTAAACTACAAATTTTTCAGATCTTAAATACAGGATCTTCAGTAGATTTTTTAAGTGTAAGTTCTCATATTATTCCTGATAGTAATGAAGCATATAATTTAGGAAGTCTTCAACATAACTGGTCTACTCTTTACGCAGATGAACTTCAATTTGGACCTTTAGCCCTCATAAAACAGTCAGTAGGTGATCCGGACAAGATAACTGTTCAAACATCTGAGATGACTGTAGGGGGTGATGTCACTGTTGCTAATACGGTAGCTGCAGATCAGTTTATAGGTGACGGTTCTAATCTTACTGGAGTAACTGCTGAATGGGATGGCACACATAGTGGTAATGCTTATATCGTTGGTAATTTAACTGTTGGTACATCTGGTAATAGTTCAGATCTAAACATAATGAATCAGATAAATGTAACTGATGGTTTTAATTTAGTAAACGCATCGCAGCCAGGGATATGGTCAATGTTAATGTGGGATAATGCAGGTAGACAAGGAAACTTTGATATACTTAACGTTAATGGAGGCCAATTGAATAATGGAGGATATGGTTTTGCTAACATTGGTGGTGTTATAATAGGTGGAACTAATAATATAGATAGTATTAAAGATCTAACCAACCTTACAATGGAAGGTGATTTACTAACAGGTACTTGTAGTGATAATCAATATTCCGATCCAAGTTCTTGTATAACTGGTGGAGGAACATGGACAGGAGGAACCATTAAAGGTAATCTATCTGGTAATGTAACTGGTAATGTAACTGGTGATGTAACTGGTGATGTAACTGGTAGTATCTCTGGCGGTACTTTAGCTGGCGATGGAGCTTCAATAACTAATGTTTCTGCTAGTGATTCTGCTCTATTAGGTGGATATGCTTCGGGCTGGTATACTGCCTATGTAGATACTGCAATCACAAATCTCATAGATACAGCACCTGGTGCTTTAAATACACTTAATGAACTAGCTGAAGCTCTTGGAGATGATGATGATTTTGCAGGATCTGTAACTACATCTATAGCAAATGAAGCTTCTACTAGAGGTACAGCTGATACTACTTTACAAAGTAATATAGATGCTGAAGCTTCTACTAGAGGTACAGCTGATACTACTTTACAAAGTAATATAGATGCTGAAGCTTCTGCTAGAGGTACAGCTGATACTACTTTACAAAGTAATATAAATACTAAAGTTCCTCTAAGTGGTGCTGCGACTATTTATGGAACTAAAACTTTCAATGATACTATTCAAGGAAACTTACAGGGTAATACATCTGGTATACATACGGGATCAGTCGTGGGAGATACTGCAGGAAATGTAACTACACCTTTAATTACTTTTACAGGAAATAATACTACTCTTGATCGTAATCCTAATGCACATTTTATTCTTTTAGATAATAATGAATATCATGCACTAGTATACGATTCTCCTAATCCTGTTTGGAATGAGGGTATGTGGGGAATGGTTACTTGGACGAATAATGAAAATGAATGTATGTGTGGACCTGGTGGAGTGTATAATAGTGGCGGCGGCGGTTCTTGTACTGAAGGTGCTCTAACTGATGATTACTGGAATAATTCAGTTGATAATAATGCAGGATTTTACCAACCTTCATGTTGGACAAAACGTATAAATGCTGACGTTAGAGCTTTAATATTTGATCATAAATTTGATGGTAGCAGTAGTGATCAAAAAGCTTGGTGGCAAGAGAATGTAAATAAAATTGGATTATTAATAAAAGTATGGCAAGAACTAGATCCTGCCATATGGAAAATATTTAGAATAATAGATACTCCTAATCCTATAGGAACCTGTGATGATCTTACCTACCTAGATCAAGCTACCTGTGAAGCAGCTAACGCAGTATGGACAGTTGGAAATGATGCTATTCCTATTTACGTAGAGGAATTTGAAAGTTCAGCTTACTGTGTTGGTTGTGGACCTGCAGCAACTTGGAGTACTGGATCATCAGATGATCTAGCTATTCAGTATGTAGGAATTGGTGGACCTAGAAGTAAAAAGATTGAGGGTGCTTTAAGTGGAGATTTAATTCCTGTTGCAGATAATTTATATGATATTGGCTCAGCTCAATTTAGAATAAAAGACTTGCATGTATCAGAGAATTCATTATGGGTTGGTGGTGATCATAAAATTGAGATTGCTGGCGGTAAAATGAAATTTAAAAAGAGAAAGAAAAGTACTGTTCCTGCTAATATTATAGCTATAGCTGGTGATGAAGCTGGAGCTAAAACTCATTCAGGAGAGGCTAATGTTGAAGATATACAACTACATCAATGGTTAGCTTATGCTAATAGTCTTGCAGGTGGAGAAAATTATCTGATTCAGGATATATATCCAGGAGAGGGACACGGTGGCTTTAATCCTGCTGATTGGGATGAAAATATAGGTGCAGGAGAGGTAGATGCGATGGGCGGTAGTATGACAGCTCATATTATTCCTGATACACATGATACCTATGATATAGGTAATGCTTCATTCAAGATACGAGATATATATGAAGAAGAAGCTTCTGATATCAATTTAAAAGACGATATAGTTCCTTTTGAAAATGCTCTTGATTTCTTTGCAGATATGCGTGTTGTTAACTTTACCTGGAAAGACGGTACTCATAGGGGCGGAAAAAGAGAAACAGGACTTATCGCTCAAGATGTTAAAGCTGCAATGGATTCTTATGATTATAATGATAGTTTTTTATGGTCTGAGACTAATGGTGAACAAGGTCTTGATAAGAAACGTCTTATTCCTGCTCTAGTTGCAGCAGTTAAAGAACTAACTACTAAAGTTAAAGAGCTTGAAGAAGAACTCAAAAAATAAAGAAGATGTTAAATGTTTGATAAAATAAAACAATTCTTTACTTTGTTTGGAATATTTGCTTTAATTGCGATCTTCTATATAACTAAGAAGAAGTTTGAAATTAACTCTCTTAAAAAGTTATTGGAGAAAGACTATAAAGCAAGATCTAATAAACTTACTGATAAACGTAAGGATTTAAAGAAGGCATTAAATAAAAGTAAAGGTAAAGACACTTCTATTCAAGATACTATAAGTACCTTAGATAAGGATAGACGGAGAATTAAGAATGAATCTAAAAAATTGGACAGCTCTGATCTTAGCTCTGCTATTGACAAATGGTATAAGTCAAGAGACTAATGAAGTATGCTTGCCTGAGGCACAGATAAGGGCTTTATTTGAAGATGCACAATTACTTTCAATTTGTGAACAAGAAAAAGAACTATACAAATTAGTAGTATTTAACAGAGATACTACTATAAGAATACAGGATGAATTAATTATAAATCTTGAAAGTCAAGTAGCTTTACAAGATAGTTTAATGACCGAAATGAGATCTGAAGTAGGAACAGACTGGTATATTAAATATCTTTTTTTAATACTCGGAATAGGATTTACTTCTAGTATTAATTTTATAAATAATTAAATATGAATTTTATTATAAATTTTTTATTTAAAATAATTAATATTTTTTTATCTAATAAAGATAAAAAGATTAATATTATTTCCAAAAAAGAAATAGACATAGAGGTAGAAAAGAATCTAGATAATAATACCGAGAATGTTTGTTCTCGGTATTTTACTTTAGAAGAAATTACTAAATCAGAGACCGCAGTGAGGCAAGGTATACAAAATATACCTAGTAAAGATCAAATTTTTCAAACTCAACAGTTATGTTCTGTTATTATGGATAGAATTAGATCTCATTATAATAAACCTATTCGTATTTTGTCCGGTTATCGTTGTCAAGAGCTTAATAAAGTTATAGGAGGCTCTAAAAGCTCTCAACATATGGCTTTAAATAATGATGCGGCTATTGATTTTGAATTTTATGATCATCACATAAATTTAGAGTCTGTTTTTCATTGGATAACACAAATATCTGATATTCATTTTGACCAATGTATTGCTGAGTTTTTACCTGAAGGTTGGATTCATATTAGTTATAACACAGACAGTGAAAAGAATAGAGGAAAAATAACACGAGCTACAAAAATAAATAATAAAACTTTCTATGAACAGTTAGGATATGCAAAATGGATTTAAATAATTAAAAGGAGAAATTAAAGATGTCAAATCGTCAAATAGACACCCCTTGGGGGCCTTTATATGCAACAACAGCACAAACAAATTACTTTTTTGATACAGTTTCTTACACCGTACCACAAAATATAACAGATGGATGTAACTTACCAGATAATACTTTATCTATAGATTCTAATGGAAATATTTTATATAATTCATCAGAAGATATAGCCGGATTTCAATTTGAGGTTATTGGAACAGATCTAATAGCTAATTCTGCTAGCGGAGGTGATGCAGGCGAAGCAGGTTTCATGATGGTGTCTGGTACATCTATGATTATAGGATTTTCACTTGCAGGTACTGTTGTAGAGGCTGGTTGTGGTACATTAGTAGAAGTAGACTTTGAAAATGGAATTCCAGATGGTCTTAGTGATCTTATTATATCAGATAATATTGGAATGTTAATTGAACCATTTAATAATTTAGATACGTTGATTGGAGCAGAAGACTGGGTAGGAGCTTTTAGACCAGCCAATGTTTGTAATATAGCAGGACAATTAAATCAGACTTCTTGTGAAGCTGCATCCGGAACATGGTTAACTGAAGAAGAACTGGTAGGCGCTAAACAATGGAATATCGGAGAATGTGGCCAATATGTTTGTGATCTTGCAGTATATGGAACAGATACAGAAAATCCTGATACTGCAACTTATATGTCTCAGGGTCAGACTCCAATATTTAAAATTTATAATACCGAAGAGGAAGTATCTTATGATGCGATACCTACAACCTCAGATACACCCTGGACAGGCTCTGCTGGATCTATATATTATATAGAAGCCTTATTTGCAGGGTCTTCAGCTAATGAAGACTCAAATGATTTTGAAATAAGTTATAATATTGGTGGTGCGTGGAATCATTTAGTTTCATTTCCATTTGATTTTGATGGAGAAGATGGGATAGGTGACATAGTGGGTTACGACGGACCCATAGAAGCAGTAATGGGTGCAGGTCAGGCAGCATTATTAGTAAATGGTGAATGGATTGGAGGTCTTCAAACTATTCTTCCTACCGATGGTTATTGGCTAGCCGGTACTTCATCAGATCCGTTAGTAGTTTCTGGTGGTTTTATAGAGAATCCAACTTATAATTTAATTAATGGATATAATCTACTTTCATTTCCAGGCTCTGAAACTGCTTCTCTAGAAAGTAATTTTCCTCCAGGTAGTAATTCAGACTTTTTGAGTATAATTGGAGCAGGCCAAGCTGCTATACAAATAGCTGGTTGTACTGCTGTAAATGATGTATGTAGTGATCCTCAATGGACAACTGAAGCTGAATGCTACAGTCTGGCTGCCGGCAGTACTTGTACCGTAAATGGCACAGTTGATCCTCAATATACCACTTACCAGCAATGTTACTACGCTACAGGATGTAGTGATGATCAATATTCCGATATAGCATCTTGTGAAGCTGCCTCTGAAACATGGGTATATAGTGCTATCTGGGCTAATGCAGAACAGTGGGGTACAACCGAAGCTAGTTGTGCTGCTGCTACTACACCTTTTGGGGGTGGAACCTGGTATTACTCTTGGGTCGGAACTCTGCAAGATCTTGAACAAGGAAAGGGTTATTGGGTAACGACATCTGCTGCAATAACTGGCTTTCAATATAATTTAGTAAAAGAAGGTTATTGTACCAATGCTGCTTATACAGATGAAGCTACTTGTATAACTAATGGATTTGCATGGAGAGATCGATTAGTTAATGGCTAGAGTATCTAAAATAGAAAATAATAGAGTAGGACCTAGAAGTAAAAAGCCAAGTGCTAAAAGAACAGTACTCATTACACCTAAAAGAACTTTAAAAAATGGTAAAGTATCTAAAGGACAAATGCGAGCTGCCACTCTTATATCTACTTTATTAGAGGGTACTCCGTATGAAATGGAAGTCACCTGGGATTGGCTGAAAGGTCCAGCTAAAACTAATCTTTATGTAGATATATATTTTCCTAAATATAGACTAGCAGTAGAATATCATGGTGAGCAACATTTCAAATTCCCAAACTTCTTTCATAAAACTAAGAAACTTTTTACAGAAGGTAAAAAGAGAGATAGAATTAAACGTGGCCTTTTACGAAACCAAGGAATTAAATTTATTGAATGGAGATTTGATGAAACGTTTACCGATGCAAGAGCTATAAAAAAGTTAATAAATGTGGGCCTAGAAAACAAAATAAGTTCACTAGGCCCTTCTCGTATACAGACACCAACACGTCAGGCAAACAGGGTATCTAAAGTACGTTCTAAATCAAAGTAACCCTTTAAACTCTTCAGGGTATTTATTTACAGTATAAGTAATAACGGCACTAGAACTCGCTAGTAATGAGCCTATTATATAAAGCATCATAGTTAACCATGAATCTATTCCTGACCATGCTTGACTGATAGCTGTACCAACTATTAATCCTGATCCATATAAAAAATATCTATAAAATATTCTAATTCCTTTTATTTTAAACATCATCGTTTTAATTCCTTATATTTACTTGGTATTTGTTCTATAAAATGAGATCGATAATAATAAGTTTCTTGACCGTACTTATAACGTCTTTTTGAATAAGTTAAATAAGCCTTATTCTTTGCTCTAGTAAGGGCTACATAAAATAATCGTCTTTCTTCTTCTAATTCTTTATGTGTATCTACTGGTAATGGAAATAATCCCTCCATTAACCCACAAATAAATATTACTGAATATTCTAATCCTTTTGATGCATGTGCAGTCATTAAAGTAATACAATTTTTATTATCCTCTTTATTTGATGCTGCTAATGCTGCATCTTGAAGAAAATTAGTTAATTCTAATGAATCTGTTTCTTCTAAACTAATTAAAGTATTAATGAGTTCCATGATATTTCCATTCCTATCTATATCACTATTTTCATTTATATCAGTCCAATATTCTCTTATTTTAAAAGTAGTTATAATATCTTTTATTAAGATAGATATAGTCTTATGTTCTTTATAATTATTCTTTAATGTTATAATATTATTATAAAAATTAGTATGTATTTCTTGACATGATTCAAATAAAGTATTATTATTATTAAAGTCAGCTAAGTTTACTAACTTTTCCATAGATTTTTTCCCAAAACCTTTTGGAGGAAAATTAATTACTCTGTTTAATGCTATATTATCTTTAGTATTATTAATTAATTTTAAAAATGATATAATATCTTTTATTTCTTTTCTAGCATAAAAATTAAGACCTCCCACAATGCGATATGGAATATTATTTCTTCTAGCTAAATCTTCCAATACTCTACTTTGAATATTAGTTCTATAAAGAATAGCAATATCTTCATATTTATGTTTTGTATTTAAAGTTCTAATTTCTGAAATAATTCTAGATGCTTCTTCATATTCATTTGGTTCTTTAAAAATAGTAATTCTTTTCTTATCATCAGATCTATTAGGTATTAATTTTTTATCAGTTTTATTTATATTTAAATCTATTATATTTTGAGCAGCCTGTATAATCCTAGGACGAGATCTATAGTTTATTTCTAATTTAGATACCTTACAATCAGGATAGTAAATATTAAAGTTTAGTAAATAATCAATATCAGATCCTCTCCATCCATATATACTTTGATTATCATCCCCTACAACACAGAGTTTTGTTTTTTTACCTACCAGTTTTCTAATTATTTCAAACTGAGGTTTATTAGTATCTTGGAATTCATCTACAAAAATATATTTATATTTTTCTTGTAAAACTGTTCGTATATCATTATCCTCTAAAATATCAAGAGTTAATAATAATAAATCATCAAAATCTATTGAATTATTTTGAGCTAGTATTTCATTATACTCTTGATATAAAGTTATAAATTCTAAAGAAGAACTATCTTCTAATATATGCATCATACTATCGGGAGTCTTCATATTATTTTTAGAAAAAGATATATCATTTTTTAATTTATATGAAGTATATTTAGAGTCTGGATAATTTTCAAGAATTTTTTCTATAACTTTAATTTGATCCTTTTCATCATATATTGTAAAATTTGATTCTAGATTTACTTTTGTATAATATGTTCTAAGAATTCTATTACATAATGAATGAAATGTACAGGCTAATACACCGCTAGACTGTCCTATAAGAGTTGCTATTCGATCCTTCATTTCGTTGGCTGCTTTATTAGTAAATGTTATAGCCACTATACTATGTCCTGGTACTTTTTGATCACAAAGATAAGCTATTTTATGTGTTAAAGTTCGTGTTTTACCACTTCCAGCACCGGCTAGTATTATTTGATGATTATCATTAAATAAAACAGCACTTTTCTGTTCTTGATTCAAGTCTTGTAAAATTTTATTCATATTTTATATTATTAGTTTTTTTAATTAAAGGTTCGGGTCTATTTTGATAATGTTACTATTTTAGTCTCTACAATAGTATTATCTTTTATTAATGAAATAAAATATATTCCACTAGAAACTTTTTCTGCATTCCAAGTTACATTATATGCACCAGGTAACGGAGAACCATCAAACAAAGTTTTTATTTGTTTACCTGAAATATCTCTAACTTTAAGAAATATATTAGAATACATTGGTACATTATATTTTATAGTAACGGAATTATTAAATGGATTGGGATAGGGTGCACCAAGACTATATGTTAAGGGATTTATAGAGTAATTATTTTCTACAGATAAAAGACAATCTTGCCAAGTAATTATATGATCTGAAATACAAGAAGGATATGGATAACAGAAATTATTCTCAGTTAAACCTATAGTTATTTCATTATCAATAAGAATACAAATACTGTCTGAGAAAATCTCTCCAAGATTGTTATCATGTAAAAAAAGATAATTTAATTCAGGTAAAATAAAAATAGAATTAGGAATATTTCCAATTAAATTATTTTTTGATAAAATAATACTATTTAAATTTGATAAATTTCCAATATTTTCTGGAATCTTACCCCCAATATTATTATTACCTAAATTTAAAGTTTTTAATTCTGTTAAATTTCCAATAGATTCAGGAATTTGACCAGTAAGTCCTTCTTCATATAATTTTAATTCTATTAATCTTCCATTAAACCAAACTTGATCCCCTATAGATACCGGATCTTGTCCTTGTAATTCTTCAAATGAATCAACAAAGTTTTGTAAGATATCAATATCATTTTGAGAATAATAATCAGAATTACAATCAAACCATTGCATAGTTGAATCGGAGAATGGTGAATTAAAAACAAATAATCCATTTTCTCTATCACTTGATATAAGATATCCACTAGGTAACTCAGTATATACACCCCAATTTCCACTAAACGGAGCCTCTAGATTTGTAGTATCGTAATAACCAATTTCAATTGGATTAAATGGATCAGATATATCAAGAACACGAGTTCCAGCTGTGTAATAAGATATTACTACAAATCCATCTTTAACATATACATTATGAGCAGATTGAACAAAAGATGTATAAATACCTTCGAAAGTTTGATATTCAGATAATAAATTTATATTATTATAATTTGAAATATCCCATATTTTAACATGCCCTCCTATATTTTCATCAGCTGTAATTAGATATTTTTCATCTGCCGTTACCGCTACATCATGAAGACTTATATAGCCTCCTCCAGAGTCCCAAATACCGATAGTCTCTGGATTAGTTTTATTACTTACATCAATAATATAGAAATATCCTGTATATATTCCCGCTCCATATACTTTATTATTATATACTTCAATATCATGTAAATATCCACCTTCCCATGTACCAATTAATTCTGGTAATTCTGGAGTGCTTAAATCATAAATCCATATATCATGATCATTAGCACCCACTACGTAAAGATAACCATCTGCATCAATATGAATATTATGACTATTAGTAATAGCAGTAATAGTATGTACTAAAATAGGAGTATAAGGATCTTCAACACTTACTATTTTTATTCCATCTGCTGCTTCTGTTCCTATATAAACATATTTATTCCAATATTTTATATCTCTCCATTCACTAAAAGTACCCTCTATATATTCAATCTCAACTGGTTGAGTTGGAACCGTAATATCTATAAATGATACTCCTTCTGTAAGACCTACTACAGCAAATTCTTTGCCATCTAATTCAAATCCTGTTAAATCAGATACTCCTTGATTGTCAAAATCATTAAATATACTAAGTAATTCTATATTACAGCTTTCTCCCGCAGACTGAGAAAATAGTGAAGTAAACATTATTAAATAAATTAAATAATATTTCATAAATTCCAATTTTTTATAGTTTTAAAAATCAATACTAAAGGTTCGTCCCTAAAGAATATGTAAAAAATGGGGGGAGAAACCCTCCCCCCATTTACAGTGATATTACTATGTTAGCTTCTGTGGTAAAACATACCAATCAGAATCAACAGCGAAACCACGCCAGCAAAGCCAGCAGAACCAACGGCACCAACTAAACTTACAATATTTGTAAGTACGCTAGTTCCGAAGTATGCAGTTCCAAAAAGGATCTCGGTTAGCACTGCAAGTGCTACAAGCCCCATAGATAAATGGACTAAACCATCAACCCAATCGCCAACTGTGGCGAACATTGTTTTCGTATTCATAGTATCTCCTTGTTTTTTAGTTAACCTTTATTTGCTTTGAAATAGTAGTCTTATTCGAGGCCGGAATTGTAATCCTAAGTAGTCCATCCTTAGCAATCGCTGTAATACTATCAATATCACAATTTTCACTAAGTCTGAACGACCTTCGAAAGTTTCTAAGAACTAAGCTACTATCATTAGTTATGTCATTTTTACTACTGATAGTAAGGATATCATGAATAATATCAATATTAATATCCTTTTTTGCATAGCCTGGAACTGCCATTTCTACTACCTGGTCCCCATTTTTGTCAGTAAAATTACTATATGACACAGAGGATGAAGGCCTACTAAAAGGCCATTCAATTTCAGACGTAAATCCAGATAAGCCGTCTAACAGATTATGTAATCCGTTAGGTCTATTTGTTAATGAACTATTCATTATTTTTATCTCCTTCGTTTATTTCTTCGTTATCTCCTTCGTTTATTTCTTCGAATTCCGCATCTATTATTTCTTCTAAAACATAAAAGCTATTTTTATTTTTTAGTACCAAATCAGCTTTATATTTTTTCTTTAAATTTGCGGTTTTATCAACACTACTAACGCTAATTTTTGCTAATATAATATACATTTTATCCTTATAAGTAAGTCGGTCCACTAAGTAATAGTATCAATAACTATGCCTAATTATGTTTACTGTCTATCTGACATATAGGTTCAAAATTAGCTTCCCATGTCTGCCATTCTTTTAATTCGATTAACTTGTCTTTTACTTTAGAATGCCATTCTATTGAATAGAACTCTTTTTTAAGCTCTGGAGTCCATCGAAATTCACATGATTTAAGTCTAATTCGTTGTACTAACGAACCTTCTTTTTTTAAACCAAACTGTTTCCATAAATTCCAATACATAACTTCTTTTTTATCTTCTAAAGATCCTTTAGGTTCTTTTTCAAATAATTCATCGTTTATTGTATTAATTTGTTTTTTTATAGTCATTGTATAGTCCATTTTTTTTCCAATTTTCTTTCTCTGTTCTAAAGTAATATTTTCCACCTATACAGGCGGCGTCTGTAACTTGAATATACTCCATTATATGAGATCTAGTATCTTTGTTAACATGAGCAATTAAGAAACCATTACCCCAACCTGCTAACTGCGCATCACAGTAACTAGCTTCTACAATATGACCAGCACCTAATTGATGCCATTCACATGATCCAAGATCATGATTAAAGAAAGGCCATACAATATGTTTGTGGTGATGTCCATTCCAACCAGGCATATTAGCTTTTTTTCCAGGAGGATAATGATGAGCCACAAATGTATTATAATATGTTTTCCAGTTCTTTTTCAACTCATTTTTTGGTATTTTCTTACCAAATACACCAGCATTGGCATTTGAAATATAATTTATTTCAAATCTATCTAATCCTAGCAACTCTCTTGTTGTCATTCCATGAAGTTCATCTAATAAGATAGGAACTCCTGGATTATTATCTTGTTGACTTTTTAATAATCTTAATTCATGATTACCTTCAATAAGATCAATATTAGCTGAAGGACAGGACTCACGTAAAGGTTTAAAAATGTTATTCCATACAAATTTTACTTTACCAGGTGCATCAAATTCTCTTGGATCAACATAATAAACACTAAATTCTGCTAAATCGAAAACATCTCCATTTAAGCAAATATCTGTAGGTTGTAGTCTTTTTGCAGTTTCCAAAAATACTCGAAGAAAAAACGGATCACATAAAGTATCATGAAAATCAGCTCCAACTAAGATTGTTTTCCATTTTGTTTTATGATCACGTTTATAGTCTTCCGCCCAATCATGTCTTTCATTAAGAGCCCTATAATGGTCTACAGAAACATGTTTTGCTATGTCTCTCTCAAGAGCGTGCTGTTGTCTTGTTAATTTTATACCAGATTGTCTTTTAAATTCCTCAAAAGTACCAAAATATCTATTCCAAGTTGATTCTGAAATCGAAGAATTATTTCTAAAATAATTTCTAGTTATAATTTTCTCAGGCTCAGCTTCTGCCATAGTTTTTAATTCTTTAATACAATCTTCTTTAGTCCATCCAGGTTTAAATTTAGCCTTATTCTCTGACAACGGAACTTCAGCTTGATCTCTGAGTTTAGTCCTATAATCATCAACACTCATTTTAAGATCAAGTGCTGCTTCTTGTGTTGTTTTAAACATCTGTCTATGTTCTTTATAGTTAGTTGACATAATAATCTCCTTTATTTACCCCATTTACCTATATCTACGATTTGTGCAATAATTCCATAAACTGATAAATCTTTAAAAGCATCTATAGCAGGCTCATTTTGAGCTTCTCGATTATTCTTTATAACTAAATTTATTAATCTTTGCACTTTATCATTCATTCGTACTATGAGTCCCACTTTACTTAATCTTAAGTCAGCTACTGTATTTAGCTGAGTACCCATAGCAATATTAGAGGGACCGTAATCCATTTGTTTCATACAAAAAGTTTTATATTGCTCTTTTTGAATATTTTTAAACGCATTAGCAGTCTCAGGATATTCTTTTTCAATGTATTTTATAGCATTCATTATTACCTCTTTTATGTTTTAGTAAATAAGTCTGGATCTATTTTTCCTACTTTTTTTTCTTGATGAATATTTGGATCATAATCTGATATTCCAATTACAATATAATCAAGTTCTTCAAAGAATTTTTTATAATCATTATCAGTTAATTCTCTTATTTCTTTTTGTGCAAGATCTTGTGGAATCTCTAGACTACCTTCTATAAAAAAGGCATTAACAATTTTATTCCACTTATATTCTTTTATAATATCATAGTACATATACTTCTCTTTAGTATATAATACTTCCATAACTCTATCAGACATTAAATCTCCCTGTAATTAGTTGTGCTATTGTTATATAATCATTTTTCTGTCTTTTAACATATAAATATACTGTAAAAATTAAACAAAATACAGCAGAACTTATCATAGTAGCTAAACCTACAACAGGTAGCATAGAATAAGCTAAATATGTACAAAATATATCCGTAACTACATAGTGTCCTATAAGAAGCCGTTTTATAATAATTGATGTTTTTTCTATAAGGACAACAGCAACAGCTGCTGTTAATGTACCTGATATTAAACCAGTTATTACTTGAATCATTTTTATTCCTTTTCTTTAGGTGGCCATTGTTTACTTTGAGTATGTATAACTTTTTTTATTTCTTTATGTAAAGCAGCACTAGGAGTCCTAGTTTTAACATAAGATTGCATCATTTTAGTAAAGTCTTTATATTCATCTGAAAGACCCTCCATATTAAATTTATGTTTTCCAAAAATAACTTCCCGTCTTTTGTTTATAATAAATTCTTTTGCTTTAAAGTATGCTGTACTTATTCCAAATCCCAGTAGTCCTATTAAAATATAATCAATCATTTATTATTCTCCTTATATTTACTTTAAATACTTCATCATAAGCTGTATCTTTTAGAAGTACTAATGCTTCTTTATCATTAAGATATTCAATAAATGTTGCAGGTCTAATATTAGGATTGTAATAAGGAAATAATACCTTTATTTCCTGATTCAAATTAAACATATTTTCTTTTCTTCTTAATTTTTCTTTGTTCTTTTAAACCATGGCCGGAACAATAGGGTTTATTATTCATATATACAGTTGCTTTGCTTGTACATATAGTACAATCTATATTATTCATACCGTCCTTTCTATTTTAATTAAGGCTTTACTTAATATTTGAGCTATTATTTTTTCTGAGCCATTATTAATAGTACCTATAATAAATATTAAATCTTTTATTTCATCAATATAACTCTGAGTCTGAGTTTGTATCTTTTTTGTTTTCAATTGCATGTTTAACTCCAATTAAATTACTAATAGTATTTATATTTATTTTCTTTCTAGAGAATGTTCTTTGTATATCTTTAGAAATAGCACTATTAGATTTTTTTATATACCCCGGCTTTAAATTGAAAAGACTACTTGTCCTTTTTAATGTAGAGCCATAAGCATACATTGTTAGAAAAACAAGTACATCAATTGTTTTTTTTCGATTAAAAATATCTTCTAAAATAGGCCATACATCTATATATGTGTTATTATTTAACATAACCTCTCCAAGTCATTGGACATTTATTACAAGAGTCACAAACCTCTGAGGGTTTTATATAAAATATTTCCTTTTCAATAGAATCTGCAATATATTGATAGTTACTATCAGTGTTATATAATATAGAATATTCTTCTCCTAAAATTGGGAAGAAATATGTTAATTGCATAGGTCGTGTTTCTGCTAAAATTTCATAACCACAAGCATTCCATTGAGCTTTTTGAACTAATTTTGCAAATTCATCCAATAAGGGTAATACACTATCATATCTAAACCAAATAAGTTGTAAAAAATTACTTTCAGTTTTTATTCTAGCCACATCTACTGATATATCCATATTAAGAACTGTAGTGCGTATATCCTTAGAGATTACTGTAGAATTTCTATGCTTACTCTTCCATATCCCATAATTTACTAATATTTTTTGTAAAGACCTAGCTATTATTTTTTTAGGCAATCCTCTTCGTTTTTTTGTTACATCCAATCCTTGAATGATAGTATCTACGTTTGATGCCTCTTCATCAAAAAGATCAATTAGTATTTTATGAATATAAGATCTTAATAACTTTGCATCTTCTTGTTCTTCAAATACAGGATCATTTAACTGCCGTAAAGGACATTCGTTTGTATACCAATATGCTTGTTCAAAGGAAATGCCTATATTATTGTACATTAAGATTCACACTCTAATGCAGCAGCTGTTGCTAAGGCAAGCACAGTATATCTATCTTGAAAAATACTAGTACCTATAGTACTATTAAAGGTTCTTGCCATTCTCATTAATCGTATACCTTTAGAATCACCTTTAGCTAGAAGATTTATCCCCATGGAACTAAGAGTCCTAACTACGCCACTACTTACTGCTTCTGGAGCAATACTAGATCTAGATGTATAAAAATCTCTAAGTATTTTATAACATTTTGTTTCATTAGCATAAATTAAAGAATCTATAAAATCCTTAAAATGATCTTCTTCTTCTATGTACACTTCTAAAACAGTTCTAGTCGCGCTAAGTTCAATAGTCCCCTCTGCATTAGGCTCTATTTGCTCCAAAACGGCCTGTAAAAGCGTAATACATTGTCTAAGTGAACCATCACTTACTTTAATTATCCTATTAAGGACACTACGCTGTACCTTAGGCCTTTTTAAGTATTTATACTCATTTAAATTAACATCAACAAGTATATTAAATAGTTCCTCTTCAGACCATGGGCGCAGTTTATATGTAAGAATTCGTGATTTCCAAGCTTTATTAGTAAATAATGTGTCATATTCTGAAGAAGTTAACAATATATGTACTCGAGTCTTTTTTGTATTAGTTAAAACATTCTCTACTGGAAGTAGTAAGTTTTCAATACCTTTTTTAGTTAAATTATGAGCCTCTTCAAGACAGATGACCCTTGTACCTCTTGCATGTTTCATAAGAGAGGTGCCTCCATCAATCTCTTCTTGGACCATGGTTATAACATCATCATTTTTCATTTTTGCAGCATTTTTTACAACATAATGTGGATCTCGACCATCAAAGCTTCTTGTAAGGATTCCCCTACATCTTGCACACTCTAAACATGGTTCAGTTAAATTACCTAGTTCGTCTCTTTCCGGCTCTAAACAATTTAATGATAATGCTAAAATAAGTGCAAGCGTTGTCTTTCCAGTCCCCGCTTCTCCAGTGAAAGCTACTGCAGGTTGTGAGAGTTTACCTGCATTTAATGCAATTTGCCTACTCAAACCTTTTGCTACATCAGCTGCAGCACCATATAGTTCACCGAATCGTAACGGACGATACGCACTATAAAGATTAGCCCCTTGATCAGGACCCCTTCTTATTAGTTTAGATTTAAACTTAGACATGTTGTAATCCTTTTCTTCTAATACTAGTTATTGTTAATGCATATGATTCATTCATTTTTTCAGATAAATTAGTATAACGTTTTGCTATACCTGAAGTCTGAATGGCTTTTATTACCTGAGCATTAGAGGCCATTAGAACGCATACTGTACGAGCCCGGGTTATACCTGTGTATAATAAGTTCCTAGTTAACATTCTTTTTACAAGAAAATCATCTGGAAGGACTACAATCACTGCTTGTGCCTCTCCACCCTGAGCTTTATGTATCGTTGAAGCCCAGGCATGTACTATATCATTTTTTTCAGAGAATTCATATCTAACATCATTTCCATAAAAATCTACATAAAACTCACCAGAACCTTCTCTAGTCCCTTGTAACATACGAGTAATATAACCTGTATCACCATTAAATACATTTTTTCGATAATCATTACGTAATTGCATAACCTTATCGCCTACTCTTAAAGTATTATTAGGAATATTTAATGACTGTCCTTCAGAATTAATTATTTCTTGCATAGTTTCATTTAATGAAGAACAATTTAAATCACCCCTTTTCTTTCTAATTGGTGTTAAAATAAGAATATCCTCAGACCTAATATTATATTTATTAGGAATATGTTTCATTACAAGATCTACTAATACATCTTTAGATACCTTAGTAGTGTGATAAAAATCCGACTCTCCCCATTTTTTACCTGTTAATAAAGGTGCACTCTCAGCTAAGTAATGTCCAGAGTTTATAACTCGAGCATTACGTACCAACATAGCACTAGAATCCTGTCTAAAAACTGTTTTTAATTCTATTGTATTTACTTTACCTGAGCTTATCAGATCTCCTAGAAGATTACCTGCAGATACAGATTGTAATTGATCTTTATCTCCTACAAAAATTAATTTTGTACTTCTAGGAATAGCTCTCAGTAAAGAAGTCATTAGCATTACATCTACCATAGATATTTCATCAATAATAAGAAGATCTATATCTAGCTGCTCTCCTTCATTATACTTAAATTTAAAATTACCATTAGCACCAAATTCTAACAATCTATGGATTGTAGATGCTTCGCGCCCAGTAGCCTCTTCCATGCGCTTAGCAGCTCTACCAGTTGGTGCGGTTAATTTATAAGATAAATTTAAACTATCGGCTACGTAGAGTAGTGCAGCAAGCATAGATGTCTTACCAGTGCCTGGGGAGCCCGTAACGATCGTTACGTTGTCTAACAGGGCCCTGATAATAGCGTTATGTTGTTCATCAGTTAGCTTAATCGATCCATATTTTTCCCAATCAAGAATCCACTTTTTAATTTTGCCCACGTTCAAATCTTTAGTAGAAGTAAGAATTCTCTCTATAAGATTTTTAGCTATAAATGTTTCAGCATTTTCATATTTTATTAGATGAATACCTTTATCATCTTGAAGAATTCTCTTAGATTGGACTACTTTACCATCAATACTTTTTATATCTATAGCCAATTCAGCTAAAGCCTCATTAAAGATCACTCTCTTATCTAAAGGGTCCTCAAATTTTATTTCATTAGAAAATGCTTTAAATAACATTTCTATAGGAATATAGGTATGACCCTCATTATTGTCTTCTAATAAGTATACAAGCGATTCTTGAATTCTTTTAGGATCAGTATCCGAGAATCCCAATAACTTAGCAAAGTAATCAGAGCGTCTAAAGCCTACTCCAGGTACTTTCATTAGAATATAAGGATTATCATCTAAGGCGGTGGCCATATCATCCTCTAAGTCTGCACTGAGAATCTTTCTAGCCATAGTTTTACTAAATCCCGCTTCTGTTAATTTAATAGCTATTTTTTCTCGTCCATAAAAGAAATGCCATTGATTTACAATTTGTTTAGCAAGTTTAGGTCCAATACCAGGTATATCCTGAAGTCTTGAATCGTTTGTTTTTATAAGATCTATAATAGAAATACCAAACTTATTGACCATCCATTTAGCTCTACTAGGACCAATACCCTTTATTAATCCAGAGCCAAGTAAACATTCTATGCCACTTTCATCGTCTGGAACATATCTAGAATATCTCTTTACACTAAACTGTAAACCATATTTAGGATCATCGTTCCAATCGCCAGAAAGACTAAGATGCTCTCCAACAACTAACCCCATGTAACCTTTTATAATACATGGGGAATCATTATTATCTTCTATAATCTTTGCAATGGTAAAGCCATTATCAGGACTAGAATAAACTACACCCGTTACTATACCATGAAGCTGCGCCATTAAGACCCATTAAAGAATTGCTGATCAGTATCTATCTGCTCTTCTTCTATTTCAGACGCACTATCAGTAGAAATAACTTTACTGAAATCTTCGTCCTCGGTATTAATAGAAAAACTTTCTATATCAGTGAAGATATCTTCAAGATCTTCTTCAACTTTTAAAACAGTGGGCTCTTTTTGTTTTTTTGGTAATTCTTTTTCTAGTTTTGGCTTTTCGACTATCTCTTCAAAGCTATGAATTAACTCTTCTACGGCCTTATCTGGAATACTAGCAGGTTCTGCAACACTAACTTTCTCTTCTAAGACCTCAGTTAATACTGGATTGACAGGAGGATCACTACTATAAGTAGCTGGTGCTTCTTCAAGAGTATTAGAACTATCTATTACTTCTTGTATATCAGCTAGAAAATCATCTACTTCATTAGCTTCTATAAATGGAATTTCATGTTTTAACTCAACTACTGTAGTAGGAGTATCATTTAGAATTAATTCTACATGATTATCTTCTTTTCTTATATACTCCCCTGGAATTCCAGGAAGTAATAAGGCAGGGGCAATATCTAAATATTCTGAAATTCCCATTAAAACACTTAACTTAGGAGTTCGTACACCCCTAAAATAGTGATGTATTGAACTAGGGCTAGATAACAGTGTTGGATAGTTTAATCTAAAGTAATTAACTAAATCAGAAACTGATGCTCCGGTTTTTTTCATATAAAAACGAAGTCTTTCTGGAAAGTTAGAACTTTCATCAATACTTAAAGAACCGTTATCGTCCCTAAAGATTGAGTATTTTATTTCTGGATCATCAGCTATAATCTGCGATATTTGATCTTCGTTCAGTACTAGTTGCATATTTTCTCCTTTCTTTTAGATTATGCATACGTCATTATTGCAGAATCGTTCTACTTCTGCTTCTTCTCCCTTTACATTAGCAAAAGAGAGATATGTTAATTTCTTAACAATTTCATTATAAACTTGTTCACTAATTTTTTCATAAGGCATCTGGTCATAAGCCCCTAACTCTAATCGCGGTAGAAAACTAATACCTTTTAATTGATACTGAAAGTATTTAAGAGCATGAGGAAGTTGAGTTCCTTCCGTTTTAGGATCAAATGTAACAGTACAACTAACTTGATTGTCAGCCCAATATTTTTGCATAAATGCTGCCAATGAAAGTTGTTCCCATAAAGAAATCTCCGATAAAGTACGAATATTTTCACCCACATCAACGGGTAATTCAACTACCACTGTAGTCTCTGCTGCTTTAGTATCTGGCTCTATTTTATATCCTGCCTTTTTTAAAGGTTCAATTAATTCACTATGAATAGATAATCGCATTCGTCTAATATAAAATCTAGATTCTGGAAAATGAACTCCTGGAGTAGCTCCGGCTAGCAAAGATACTGTACCTGAAGGTTTTACAGAAGTTATTTTTATACTTTTTGGAACTGCTAACCAATCAGAATATTGATCATCATAAGCTTTTAGGATATCATATCCCCTTTCTAACCATTTTCTAAACTCGTGGATGCCTTTATTAGTTATAAACTGAGCAACACCTGATACAGATGTTCCAATTCGTCTATTGCGCAGCATAACACGATTTGTATCTGGCCAATGAGTTTTACCTAAAGTAACAGTTTTAGCATATAAATAAGCATACTTCAATGTTTTTAGAAAGTCTTCTAAATTTTCATGATTATTTGGAAATGTTTCTACTAAACAGCAAAGTTCATATGATTCAAGCGTTTGTTCTAAGCAAGGATTTCCTCCCGCAGCTCTATGATCTTTGTTATCTTTACCGTTCTTCATGCGCCCATAACCTCTCATATTCTCAAGCCATGCAAATCCTGGTTCTCCATTATCAACAATTCGCTCTGTTGTAGACTTATAGTCCATTCCAAGCTCTGCGTAGATAGAATTATTAGAAGTCCATCCATACTCTGCTCTTTCTGGATTTACTTTATAATTTTTTAAATCTATATATTCTACATCATAAGGATCTCCGAATACAATTTCTGCAGTTCTTCTGACATTTCCAGCAACTACACATTTTCCTATGAGATTTTGTAAATCTACAATAGTTCTTACTGTGATTGGTTCGTTTATATTATTATTTAGTATTAATTTTATATTATTATGTAATTCTTTTAATGGTTCAGAGCCGCTGGCTACTCCACCAAATCCTTTTATTTGCTCTCCAGCAGCTCGAATTTTTCTATAATCAAACTTTATTGGTGGTCCGTTTGTAAAATATGAATCAATAAGAATACTAACTGATTCTACCCAACCCTCTCTAGTGTCTGGAATAATAAATAGAGATGCATCTCTATTAAGATTTTGTCCTTTAACAAATATTTGTCCAGCACCTTTTGTATCAAATCCAACCCCAACCCCGAGCATGGATGCGTCCATTAGAAATGTAAATGGTTTTGATAAGTCATCTTTAATGGTTTCGGTAGATACAAATGCACAATTATTTAGCGCAGCATATAATTCTTTTTTTTCAGTTAAATCAGTGCCCATGGCCCAGAGACCCCTACCTGGAGGAAGAAATTTCATATTCCATATTCTATCATACATTTCTTGTGCACTATTTTGGGCTTGCCAAGGATTCCAGCCCAGTTGATGCAGATCAATCCATTTCTTTTGCATAGAATAAGTACCTTCAACAACTCTACGTACAGTTTCCCACCATCTTTCATTTTTACCATCGTCTTTAACTCTAGAGTAGGTTCTCATGTAAACAAGCTCTCCTAATCCATTAAAGCCAAATGGTGGTCTTTTTCTTTTATATTTTTCAATAAAATTATCTGATAAATTGAATTCCATATTATACGCTCCCTATTATCATAGTAATAATCCCTACTATTATACCAGTAACTGCTCCTATAAATTTAATTCCTCGTAGTGAATCTGTAGAAATACCTCTAACAGTTTTTTCTATTTTATCAACATCATATTTTTCTAATTGATGAATGAGAATTTTTTTAATAGATTCTTTTATACTATCGTCTGTACTTATAGTATGAACAATTTTCATAAACATCTTTTTTCTTTTTATTTCTGGAACAAAGATTTGAGTTATCCAAAAACTATCTAATATTGTATTAAATAATTTGAATTGTTCAGTATCTTTTAGATCTTCTTGATTTATAAAAGAATCTGTAATTAAACCAGCTGTATGTTCCGCTGTTTCTTTAATTATTTTATACTTATTTAACGGTACAAGTCCAGGAGTAAAAGGAAGTTTAAAACGTCCTATCATTATTGCTGTTCGTGGTCTAAATAACATTTCTATAGCTATTACATTCGTTATCCAACCAATAAACATACCAATTATTGGTAGAATAATATTCATAATTATTCTACCAATTCTTTAAGTCTGTCCTTAGTTTCCGTAGGAAAATCTCCAACATTTACCATCCATTTAAGATAACTTTTATCTATACTAGTGAGTGGTTTTCCTCTATGTTTACCAAATGTAAGAGTTGCTATTCCATTTTCATTTAATCTAAGTTTTCCAGCTAAATCTATTTGCTTATCATCTTTTATTTTATCTACAATATTTTCGATATTATCAAATGAATATTTCTCATTTTGTAAATCAAAAATAGTAAGCATAGCTTCTTCATCGCTACATTCTTTTTCTTTACCGGAATAAAGCTTATAGGCATCAGATAATGTTCGAGTTTCAAACTTAGAAAATACTTTATAAAGATCTATAATAGTATATTCAGTCGTATTAAATATATTATTTTCTCTATCAAATGCCTCAATAAGCATTTGTAAATCAAATCGTTCTATATTATAGCCGACAATATCTGAACCTTCAAAAAAGGATTTTAAAGCATCGATAATATCTACAAACTTAGGAGCATCTTTAACATCTTCATCCGATATTCCATGTATTTTAGTTGCCTCTTGTGAAATAGGAATTCCAGGATTTACCAGTTTAATTCCTCTTATTTCTTTTCCATTTGGATATCTTTTTATTAGGTTCACCCTTACAATTCTATCTTCTTTTAAAGATAAACCTGTAGTATCAACATCTAAAAAGACAATAGGTTTAGTTACATTCATTTTTACGTCCTTTCTATTTTTATTTGCATATTAATCTTCCCTGAAGAAGTTATGTCTTTTAACATAGTATTTATCTCACTAAGCAGGAGAATATTAAGACGTCTAAATAAAATAGACTTTAATATTCCTGTTTTATTGCTTAATCTTTGTAACAAACTTTCATGATGTATATTATTTTCTTTAGCTATTAAGGGAAGCCAATGATCAACAGTAACTTGATTATTCATTTTGGTATCAGCAAGTATTTCCCATTCAATAGGCAATATTGTAGAAAGTTTTCTAAATTTTTCTTCACCATTTTTCAATAAAAATTGATCTGGATCGGTATTAGCATCTAAATGTAATATATGAATATCTTTTCCGGTTCGTTCTTTATACTTCAAGTAAAACTTTCGAGTAGCTCTTAAACCGGCTGGATCAGAATCTAAACAAAGTATAACATTATCAAATTCATTTATAGTTTCTATATGCCCCTCTGTAAACGCTGTGCCAGAGACAGCAACCGCAGAATGGATACCTTTATGTATCATAGTCATTACATCTGCTTGTCCTTCAACCATGTATAATACTTTTGATTCAAATCTATTAATTGCATTTTTAGCTCTATGTAAATTATAAAGAATATTACTCTTTTTAAATATAGCTGAATTAGAACTATTAACATATTTTCTTTTGCTAGATTCATCTATTATTCTTCCAGTAAATCCTACTGGACGACCAAAAGAATTATGAATAGTAAATATTATTCTATTTTCTTGGAACATAGATAAATATTTATTAGATTTTGGAAGAAAACCTATAGTCTTTAAAATGTCTATAGAATAATTATTCATCATACTTTCTTTTGTTTTATTATAATTAACTAATCCCCCTACTCCCATTTTACTAAGTAGACTGGTGGGCCACTCTCTATTCTTTGCATAATCTTTTACAGCATCTGGAGATAATTTATTTGATAATTCTCTAGTTGCAGAATATAAATCTCTTTTAAATTTTTCTTCAGAAGTTAATGTAGGTTTATTTTTAAGTTCAGGAAAAGGTAAACCAAACATATCAGATATATGTCTAACAGTTATATCATAGAAATCAGACTCTCCTCCCCTAGGATACCCATGTAGCTCCGCAGCTAGGTCAAATATAGTACCACCTGTTCCACATGCGAAACAAAACCATAAAGGTTCTCCGTTTCTTTCTCCTAATCTAAATGGATTATAGCTTCTATGAGATTTAATAGGACAGGAGCCATTAGTATTGGACTTTAAATTTATACCATACATAGATAAATATCTTTGTAATTTAGATATGTATGGAGCTAATGCTTCATTCATAAAACTCCTATTTAATTAATATATTTAATATTTCTTCGGGAATATGCTTACTAGAAGACTCTATTGCGAAGACTACTATATTTCTTTCTTGTTCATTTAGCCCAGCTTTAATTAATGTTCTTTCTATTAAATCTGTAACGGGGAAATAACCTGCCGGATAAGCTTCTTCTAAGTATAAATCTTGAGTTTCATCAGAAGATTTTATATGTATATTAGTAGATCTAGCACATAATTTTATTGTACTTACCGATACTCCAAGTTTTTTTGCTATTTCAATTTCTGTGGGTTCTATTTGATGTTCATTTAGATGCTTAGAAACAAATTTAGAAATAGTAAAAGCAAGATGTTGTAAAAATACAGAACCTTGTCGTACAGAATAAGCGTGATTCATTATAAAGCGCTGCATTTTAGTTCTTGCATCTCTATAATAATATGTAATCATTTTAGAATTTTTAGTAGGATCCCATGTATCTAATTTATCTATAAAAACTATAGAAGCTATTTGCATTAAATCTAATGGATCTATCCGATCACCTCCATGCATACTATTTAAAACATTAATAGCTATATCTGCAAATATTCTAATATTATAAGATATTAGAGTATCAAGTGCTTGTGCTTTAGTTTGAGGATTGGAATTTCTGTACTGTATAATTAATTCTAATTCGTGGTCTTTAGAAATACGATGTCTTCCTTTAGATACTTGTTTTACATAAGCATCTAGTCTATTGACATTTTCTATTGAAATATTACTAATGGAAATCTCCTTTATTATGGATTAATAATCAGTATATAATATACTAATTATTAGCCCTCTAAAGCAATACCTTTATCAGACTTTGATAAAGAATTCAGACCAATAATAGGATCAATTTTTAGTTTAACTAATAATGTATCCTTAATTTCAATTTCCATTATACTATACAGATCTTTTACTGCGTCTTGCAACTCCGTCTCGGGAACTTCTAAAATATTTTCATCATGAATTACTAAAAGAGGATATTTTATAGTATCTTGCCATTTAATATCAATATTAACAAGACTTTCTTTAATAATCTGAGCACCTAATCCCTGTATTAACATATTTATTGCAGACAATACTTCTCCGCCTTTTTTTAAAACATGTCTTATTCGCCCATAATTATTTACCAATCTACCCTTAGTAATAATTTCATGTTTTTGCTTAGAAAACCATGTTTTTATCTTAGGATAGGCTCTATCAAAACCATCTAAATATTCTTGACATTTTTCTACAGAATCTTCAATTCCTTGAGATGCTAATGTTTTTTGTAAACCTTCAGCTGAACCGCCATATAGTACTAAATAATTAACTGTCTTAGCCAGTTGTCTATATTTTACAGCCTTTTGTTTAGTAACACTATTTAATGTGTACATTTGTTGCCATTGATCAGGAGTTATCTTTAAGATACTCGCTGCTGTAACAATATGCATATCTCCATTAGGATTACTAGAATCTGTTTCTTTTATTTTAAATACATTATATAAATTTGCATCACCAGATACAGCTGCTGCTAGATAAAGTTCCATACCAACATAATCTGCAGCAATAAACTTCATTCCAGGTCTTGGAATAAATAAACGTCGAATATCATATGCATAGTTTTTTGTTATTTTTGTACAATTATTACAAGTATATCTACTTAGACTTACATCTACAGTATAATAAGAAGAATCTATAAAGAGATCTTTACAGTGCCAACACTCCTCAGGAACTGTTGGAATTTCTCTAGGAATATTTTGTAAATTTGGTCTATTTGATGACATTCTACCTGAAGTAGTACCTATACTATTTAAATTTGCATGTATTACCCAATTCCCATCTTTATCCTTTTGTTTTAAAGTTTCAATAGCATCTATATACGTACTTCGCATCTTTAAAACATGTTTATACTTAACAATTGCTTTAGTATAATTTGCTAATTTCTTAGAATTCCATTTTCCTGCAATTTCTTTATCTTTTGAATTCCATAATTTATACTGATTAGTTAATAATATTAAAGTTTTTTCTTGTGCATTGATTTCTTTATACTTTTCTGTAAAATATTCTAAAAACTCTTTTGAAAGAAGAGTCTTTAAAAAGGCTATCAGTTTAGTTCCAGAATTAAAATTAGTAACTGCAGTAGATATATTATATATTATTTCCTTTATTTCTTGTAAATCTTCTAAAGAACTTTTATCTAATTCTTTTAAATAACTATTATCTATACATATACCTTTGAGATGTGCATCTGCTAATATTTTTATTACTTTCAGCTCTATTGGATAAATATTATTCATTAACTTATTTTTTGTATAAAGTTTAGATTCTTTAAATACAATCTTTGCACTTTCATTAAATAAAATTAATGTATTTATTGCGTCATCAGCCGCATAAGTTAATGCTTTCTTAGGAGAAACATACTCAAAAGTTTTTGCATTTGATCCTTTTATAACATCTTTAAATTCTTGCGGTTTTTCACCAAATTTAAAGAACATTTGATCTTTCAATCCATGTGCTGGATTTTCGTCTTCTAAGTAACACATTAAAAGTGAATCATGCGTCCATATATTATTTGCAGGATCAAGTTTAAATATATCTAATCCATTTTTTTTAAGAACAGCATAATCATAATATAAATTATGAAATATTAATTGTACTGAATTCGAATTTGATAATTTTTCTAATACAGGCTTTACAATAGTTTCCCATTTTAATTGTTTAAATTTACGTTTAGATTGCTTATTACTATGGGCAATAGGAATATAATATCCTTTATCCTCCGTAGCAGCTAAAGAAATTCCAATAAGTTTAAAATCATCACCCCAAACTCTTAAAGAATTAGTTTCTGTATCCATAGCTATAAATTTAGAATCTTTAATAGCATTATACATATCATCTAATTGCTGTTCTGTTATAACAAGTTCGTAACTACGTTCAGCTATTACAGGAATAGTGGGTTGTTTTATTTGATCATAAATGGTAGTATGTTCATCTATAAATTTATTTAATCCTCTAAAATATGCACGTACTTGTGGTACAGCTCCAGTGCTCGTTTTTGCAGATAACGGATGTGTCATAAAATAACACCATCTAGGTTTTCCTAATATAAATTCCTGAAAAGGAGCACCCATAGCATGATTTCGTCTAACGTTATTTTCTAATAAACTTTTAGAAGAATTTTTTCCTATAAAGATAATTAAAATAGGATCAATCATTCGAATTTCTTGTAGTAAATATCTAGAACAATTTTTAAATTCTTCAGTTTTTGCAGAAATTAAATCTAATTCATTAATTGACGTACATTTTACAGCACATGTAAACGTGCAATCTTTTTCAGATAAACCAGTATATCTATATAAATAATCTTCAAATACAGCTCCAAAAGCTCCAGAAAAGGGTTGTCCCCCTTTATGTTCTTCAGAATAAGGTTGATCAGTTATAACTAAGATACGTCCAGTACCTCTAGATGCTACAGGAAATAAATATTTTTTACGAAGAGCACTAGCATAATGACATAAATTACATGGTGTACTTTTTAACTTTGTTTGTTGATCAAGCATGTTTTTTATATTAGAAACTTGCAGATCATTCATATTAATTTTCCTTTTTTTTTATTTCAATCAATTACTAGTCCAGTATCGCCCCATGGATACTGGCTAGTGATTGATTTAATTAATTTTTATTTTATAATAGAAAGAATTTTATTTTAAGATTCGGGTCTACTATTTAAAAGTTTTATTTCAATCATTTCTTTTAAATCTTCTTTAGATGGCGCTCCTGAACTCATAAATGGTTCATCATTCATAGGAATAAATAATATTGTTGGAAGTCCTCTAATACCGAACATATTTGCTAAATTTAATTCATTTTCTGTATTAATTTTATAAATATCAACCTTGCCTTTATAATCTTTAGATACTTCTTCAAGAATAGGCTCTAAACTTTTACAAGGACTGCACCAAGTAGCATAAAAATCTACAAGTGCAGGTCGCTTACCCAAAAATTGTAACTCTTCATCATCCTTTAATAAGTTTTTTAAATTATATATATTTTTATTAAAGAAATCAGTTGTTATATCCTTTGCCATTTTACAATCCTATTTAATTATATATTTATAAAGCATTATTTGCTTCATTCATTCTTACCATTGCATTACTCTTTATATCTTCTCTACAAGCTAAAATTAGCTTTGAAATTTCATTTAATCTATATGATGCATCTGGAGATATTGAAAATTGTTTTGATAACTTTAAGTTTTCAGAAACATTAGTAAATTTAATATTAATCTCCATTATTAATGTAATTATACTATTAAAAGATGCATCAGATACTATCATATCATGAATTATTTCTAAATCTTTAATAACAGCATCTTTTAAAGATTTTATATTATCATTTTGTGAAGTATATTTAAGAGGAGTATCTATTCTGTTTTTTGTTACTTTTGAAAATCTAGAATAATCTATCATTTCTAATCCCTTTATAATATTCAATCAACCATTGTAAGAGCCACGCCTTACAATGGTTGATTTCATTAATTTAAAATATAAATTATGATTCTTTACCAGACCATTTAGTCCAGCCTTTATTTGGTAACCAATTTCCCTCTTTATCTTTTCTTCGGGGAAATAAATTATTACCAACTTTAGTTTGTCCAAAGCCTAAGGCATGTCCAGAATCTCTATCATAAATTTCATAATATTTATTACTGTCAATTTCTCTGACTCGAAAAGCAATATTATTGCTTTCATTTACAGGACAAATACTTTCATTAAAGATTTCATCAAAAACAGCTAGCTGTTCAAATACTTCTTTTACATCACCCTCTGCCTCTAATGTTAATCGTTTATTTACTGATAAGTATTTTACTTTCATGTAACTCCTTTCTTATTGTATTATTTCTAACAACTTATCTAACTTAAGTATAGCATAAATATCTCCCCTATCTTCTCGTATCACTTGCATATCAACATTTTCAGATGGTTTGAGAAATTTTGCTATATTTTTTCTTATTTTTGCTTGTACCTTATATGTTTGTAGCCAACCAGCCATAGCTGTTCCGTCTAACTCACTAAATATAAGGTCTACTTCTGCGTGCATACCTAAAGCTTCGCCATTCGAGCCCCAGGCTCGTTTAGCTTCTCTACCTGTTAGTTCTATATTCTGAACAAGTTCTCTTTCAAATCTATTACCTTTAGCTTTTGACTTATTTTGTGCCATTAATATGACTCCTTATGATGGTGGAGGAACAAGTTTATCCTTACCATGTTTTTTTATATATTTTTTAATTTGTTTGGCAGTTCTGCCATACATTTTACACCAAGCTGCTTTTCGTTTTTTAATTTGTTTACGATCTTTAGATTTCTTCATTAGAATTTTCCTTATCTATTATTATTTGATATATTTCAAGAAAATTACATTCTTCACACCAAATTGGTTTACATTTATGATTTCGATATTGAGCTTCATGTTCTTTACAATACTTTTTTGCCATTTTATTAAAGTGCTTATTAGTTTTTTTAAGCATTACTCTTTCATCTAATGAAGTTATATCCCTTCCACATTTAGAGCATATGTTCTTTTTCTTCAATCTATAGATATCCTATCAATTAATTCGTTAAGAAGGCCCATTTCTTGTAATTTTGCATAAATTGTTGCAGGTTTAGAACCTCTTAAACTAATAGGTTCTTCATCAACATTTACATATGTAGTACTTGTACCTGTAGTAGTTAATGGACTGTCTTCTATAAGATTATTTAATGCCATTGTTACGTATTCAAATCCTATATTAAAGCCTCTATCAAAGAAGAAATATGTTTCTAACATATCTCCTTCTCTAAGTCCTTTATATTTACTTTTAGCAACAGTTATCTTTAATTTATAAGCTACAGATTCATTTCCAATTTCTAAAAATTGGCTAGTTGAACTATGCTTAATTCTAGATAATTTCATATATAATAAATCTGCATATTTTCTAGCATTACCGCCACTCATTGATGAAAAAGCTATACTTCCACCAAGATTAGTTCTATGTTGTCCTATCAATATGAGAGTAGTATTATTACTTCTAAAATGAAATGATACTCTGGGATACCATTTACTCATAGCCCTAGCCTTTAAAGCCATGGTATCATCATCTATATCTTTTTCTACACCTTTTTTAGTTTCTAAAGTTCCTCGAGGATTAGCAGCATCAAGAGAATCTATGATTACTAAATCTACAAGAGATTCCTTAGTAGCTCTTTCTATAAAATCTAAACCATCTTCTAAGGCTTCTCCTTCCCATAAATATAAATTATCTGTATCTACTCCAAGTTTTTGAGCCCATTTAGCATCTAAAACAGATTCATAATTAACAAATGCAACAACTTTACCTTGTCGTTGATATTGACCGGCCATCATAAGAGCAAAACTAGTCTTGCCTACTGAAGGTTCTCCGCTTATACTTATCTGTCCTCCAGATGGAAAACCACCTTGAGACCAAGAGTCTAGTAAAGGAAATCCAGTCTGTTCCTGTTTAATAGTTAAAAATTCTTCTGGTAATTCAGATCCTTTACCTATAACTACTTTACTTCCCTTTTTTTCAGCTTTCTTTTTTGCTTTATTTACTAATGCATCTAAAGCTTCCATCTTTTCTTTTTTATCCATTGCTTTCCATCCTTTTATAGATTCTAATTGCCAAGGTTCTTTTCTTTTTATAAAGGCATCTATCCAAGGTGCCTTTTTTCTCATTCTTATTTTACAATTTTCTGTAGTTTTAGTTCGTGGAAAATTTCTAGTACAGTTTAGATTGGTATCTAAATTGTACCATACACACTTTTCACACCTTTCTTTAATATAATTCATAATTATTGAAGCGGAGATAGGAATCGAACCTATTACCTCTGGGATATGAACCCAGTATGCAACCATTACAATTCTCCGCAATTGGTGGAGATGGGGGGAATCGAACCCCCGTCTTGACAGCAATGCTATAAAGTCATTCACAAGTTTAGTTAGTTTCTTTCCTACTAACAAAGTCAACATTTCTTAATTCATTATTTAGCATCGCGATTAAGTATTGTTATTCCTACGATCGGTCTTCCGATTGGTAACACCGCCTGATCTTATATCGGAGTCAAAGGGCGATGACTAACTACGCGTAAGCGTAATTAGTGTTGTAGTTTGTATAATTGCCTATTAAACAATTGTACGAGTTTACTTGCACTTTATATCAAAAATCTACCAATCGAAACCATGGCATCCCCATACTGAAAACTTACATCTTATCTAAGATAATTTCCAATAAATTTTTAAATAAAGACATATCCATATGGATCATAACTTCTTTTTTATTATTTCTAGTAACAAATATAGGACTTAATCCTCTTCGTCCGATTTGTATTTTTGCCTTATTCCAATCTTTAGTCGGTACGGAATGAGAAGATACGTTTCTATCTTTACATTCAAACCCTAGCTGAACTGGAGAGTCCCCCTTATATTTAGGGGAGAGATCTCCATCACCAAATACATTACCAGATCCTGGATTGAATTTAAGACCAAGCAGTTCTCCTAATTCGTCCATAACAATTTGTTCTAAAGCTTGTTTACTCATTGTCTAAGTACTGAATCTTTTTTGATAAATTCCATTGCATGTTGAGCACAAAAGTGAAGAGTTTTATCATAACCAAAACTAATTCCCGCAGGTCTACCGCATTCTGGACACTTTTTACTTTTAGATTGTGAATCTTGTTTCCAGGGCCAAGTAGGCTCTATTGGATTAGTTCTTTTCTTTGCCATTAATTCTCCTTTTATCCAATAACATTAAATGAAATAGTATAATTAATATCAGATACTGTGCCTATAGCATGCATAAATTCAACATAAGGAGTTTCATAATCCTCATCATTAGAATTAAATGATATGCTAACTTTTCCATTTAAATTATTTAAATTTCCAAGTTTTTTAAATAGTATTATAGATGATTGAAATACATCAGAAGAAACTAATTCTTCATTATAATTACTAGAGACAACGTCAATTTCCATTTTAGTTGAACTACTAACTTGATTTTCTGTTTTAATAACCATTTTATCAGATTCTGGAACAGAAAAATTAAAGATTCCATTTCTTGTAGAATTTTCTACATTACGAAGCACAGTATCCATTTCGGATACAGACCAATTAAGTCCATAAGTATCTAGTTCTTTATCTTTAATATCCTCTTCGTATTCCTCTAAAGTTATTGGAGGATCAGAATGAAGAACAACGGCTCTAGTACCTATTCCCTTTTCTTTTAATATTAAAAAGTATTCATCAGTAGTTAATTCTAGGTTTATAATAGGACTTTCAAACTTTTTTATTTTCATAAGAGCACTTGCTCTTACAGTTATATCAATATCCTCTTCTAAATCATAATCAATAGAGAATTTTGCAAGAGAATCTCCTTGTGTAAACATAGAAAGAATATTATCTTTTGCGACAATTTGAACATAATCATATATATCAATTCTAGGATTTGAAAATTGACAAGTCATGTCTATCATAGAACTAAATACTTTAGAATCTATATCCCCAAGACTAGTTGTTTCTTTAAATGAGATAACTTCATACGCATCTATAGGAACAGTTCTTACTACCCCAAGAAACTTAGCACCTATAGTAATATTTATAATATCTTCTTCAAGTTCTTCTAAATTAAAAGTAAATTGAGAAGTTTTTGAATTATTCTTTACATAAGTATTTAAAGAATTATAATCAAGAAGAAATTCTATATTTTCTGTAATAGTTGTAGATACTATATCTATTAATATTTGAGCACATATTGTACTACTTTGAACTTGAGTTAATAATTTATTAGAATTAGGAAATAATTTTATATAAAGAAGACTAGGTTCTTGTTTAGCCGACGCCCTAGTACCAACAGCAGGTGCTATATAACTTAATGCTGTTTTTAATTCACTTCCCATTATATCAATCTTTATAGATGACATCTGATAACTCCTTTATGGTCTTTATTGTACTGTTTACACTTTTCTTTTCTTTTTGACTAATATCTAAATCTACTATACTTTCTGAAATTAAATCTAAATCTTTTATATTGATAAATTTATTATCTGATCTTTCATTTATTATATGTAATAATAATGGAATTACATATTTTTCAAAAGATTCTGTGTATTCACAACCTAATTCATTTGCATAATAGGAACTAATATGATCTAAAGCAGCATTAAGAGTACTTAATATAAAATCAAAATTATTATTATTCATAATTATAAGAATAAATATGGGGAGGATTACTCCTCCCCATATTTATAATATACTAGAAGGGCAATTCTTCTTCAGCTACATCATCTGTTTCAGTTACTGCGGCTGCCATAGAAGCTTCTGACTGAACAGGGCTTGTATGAGCTGTAGTAGTTGTTTCAGAATGAGTATGATCTGAATTTGAATTTTCAAGAGATCCAGGAGAGAAAGTGGTCATATCATTTACCAAAACACTTAAGTTTTGATATGTAGTACCAGTTTTTTCATCCTTTCTTTCATTTACTTCTAAACGACCAACAATCGCAATAGAAGAGCCTTTTTTAAGACGTGATAAGAAGTTTTCTTGAGGTTCATTTCGTACAAATCGAGAGAATCCAACAAAATTAACTCCTGTTTTGTCTTCAGCCTTTGGTTTATAGTAATTATCAGCAACAGTGCCTCTAATTACCCAGCTTTCGCCAACTTGGGCTATAGTCACATCTTTTGTCAAACGACCAACTATACTGATGTTATTCATCTGTAACGTTCCTTTCGTTATGGTGTTTATTGTATTAGTGGCTAATAGGCCACTTATCTTCTGGACAGTCTGCATCTTTAATGTGAATCTTATATTGCATATAACATCCACAATGTATGCAGCGCTTCTTTTTTGTGAAGAATTCACATCCCTCACAAATTTTCATACGATCACGTGCTTGTTGCTTTGTGACTAAAATCTTTTTTCCTAAGAAGAATTTTCTAAAGATTAGAAATAAGTGTTTTGCAAAATCAATTCCCATGATTTTAAATGATGGGAAATCAGATTCATCACAAAACTCATCACAACCCTCTTCTGTGTCTATTATCTTAGGAAGTTCTTCCACTTACTATCTAGTACTATAAGTACCCATTGTAACATGTGCTCTAATAGCTGCAATTTGTTGAGTAGTATAATGTGGATATAGATTTACAAGTGTTTTTGTATCTGTACCGCCCATTATTGCTTCTATTATTGCTTGTTTTTCATAGCTATTATTAGGAGAAGACTGATTTTGTTTTTTATTAGAAATTACCTTATTAGTCGAATTACTAATAACCGTATCTATAAGATTTTCTAAAATATCATTTATACTTTTTTGAACTTCTTGTATGCTATTAACTATTTTGTTCATTTTTATGTTCCTTTCTTAATGTAAGTAATAGTTTATTTAGAATTGCTTCTTTAAATCCAATTACATAATATCCCGCAACTTTAAGCTGAGGATATGTAGCCTTTTTTGTTACAGCAAGTAAGCTTTCTTTTGCAACTGAATCTGTATGGACATCTATTTCAGTCCATTCTAATTGATTTGCCTGTAACCATCGTTTTGCCTTAGAACACCACGGACAGTTTTTTATATTTGAAGATGTATATAGTATAACTTTAGGTTTATATATTTCCATGTGATATGTATATTATTTGTTTTTTAGTTTTTTCCAAGAGTTCTATTAATAGACTCTCCTTATTTTCATCGAAGCTAGCTGCTACTTCATCAAGTATTATAGTATCAAAAGATCCTATTCTACTAATCTGTGCAATAGCCATTCTTATTGCTAAACTCGCAACATCTGATTCCGAACCACTTAAAATATCGTAATCATCTATATTATAGTTTTCATCTATGCTAAATTTACTAAACTTATTATCAGTTATGAAATGAAATAAATTAGATGCATTACTTTCAATGAGTGGCACAATATTTTTAGTAAATTCTTTTCTATATGCACTAATAAATTCTATAAATCTAGATAATTCAGAAAGTTTTTTAGATGATTCTTTTAATAAACTTTCATACGTATCATGTAAATCTTTAATTTTTTCTGCTTCAGTTATATATATTTTTAAAGTATTTAATTTTTTCTTTGATTCATTTAATTTAGACTTTATAACTGAAATATCTACTGTTTTTCTTGGTTTTTCAATAGATTCTAATTCTATTAATCGATCTAGAAAAGGTTTAGCTTCTAAATCACTAATAACTTTATCTATATCTTTATACTTGCATTCATAAAGTAAATTAGATAATTTATATTTTCTAGAAGACAATTTAGCTTGTTCAACTAAATCTGTATATTTCTTATACTCTTTATTAGCGAAATCTCTTTTAGCAATAAGATCAGTAGCATCTGGTATATGTTGACCGCAAGTTGGGCATGTTTCAGTTACATTTAATAAATCTTCATATACTTTTCTATTTTCTATTACTTTTTCAGAAAAACTAATTATATCTTTTTGTTTATCTGTTGCAATAATCGTGCTATTCATAGTTTCTAATTCTAATTTAGCCTTAGTAGCAACATTAACTGCTTCTTTCATACCTAAAAGATCTGAAATAGAATCATCTATATCAGTATATATAATATTCTTAGTTTTTGATATTAATTCTTTTTTTATTTCCCATTTTTCTAATTGGGATTTATATTCAGCATTAGTATTTATAGCTTTTTCATACTCAGTTTCAAACTTTTCTATTTTACTATTTAATTTTTTTATTTCCTTTTTTGATTCAGCAATAGCACTAGAAGAAACTGTCTTATTTGTAAGTTTAGATTTAAATACTTTATTTTCAGGAAATAGAACTTTTTCATTTTCCTTAGCTTTTGCTCGTATAGTATCTAAAACATCTATTCTTAATAGCTTTTCTATTCTTTTAATCTTTTCAGCGGCCTGTAAGCCACTAAAAGACTCTATATCTTTTTGAGCGATATAGTTAGAAGTAGAATATAAATCAGCATTTAAACCATATTTTTTCATTATCCATTCATCTACTCCGACGTGTTGACGTGCAATAATCGTCTTCGTTGAATCAGTAACATGTTGTTCGTTATCACCTCTAGTAATTATAAAATTATCTATAAATAATTTAACTTTTCCATGTTTACATCCTTTTCTAACCCAAGAATTAGCCTTACCTCTAGTAAGCTTATTACCAAATAAGGCAAATGATACAGCCTCTACAATAGAGGTTTTACCAGTTCCATTTGGAGCTGCTATAATATTTAATTCATTTGTAAAATCTTGTGAAAAAGATTTATAACATCTATAATTTTCTAGTTCTACTCTTGTTATAGACATTCTAAAAATATTCCTTTATGAATTTCTTAGTAAAGCCCTCTTTTAACGCCTGTTCTTTAAAATCTAATATAATATCTATATCAAGTTCCTTTTCTTCCATTCGTAAATCTGAAGAAGAAATATTCTTTACTGTTTTAATATAAATAGGTTTGTCTTTTTGAGGTTCAATAGATGTTCTTGTTAGGATAACATCATTACTTTTTGTAGAACCTACATTATGTTTAATTTCTATTGCACCTTCAGTAGAAGTCCAATAGTACTTTTTTCCTAACTCTCCTATATTCATAGGCATTATTGATCCTAAATGTAAAAGATTATTTGAAAATCTAGAATTATGTTCATGACCAGATATAAGTAATATATCCTTATCTGCAGCTAATTTAATAATATTATTATGAACTACATTATCCATTTCATTATCCCAATTATTATAAGCAGCATGTAAAAATATAGTTGTAACATTTTTCGTATTTATAATACTAATTAATTTCTTTTCAAATATAGTTTGTGTATCACACCATCCTATTGCATAAAATCCTTTTACTACTTCTACAGCTGTATTTCTAGGTATAACTGAAACATAATCACTTAAATAATCCATAACTGATTTTTTATTAGTTTTTGGAATATCATGATTTCCACTTACTATAAAACAGTTATCATAATTATCAATGACTTTTAAAAATTTAAATACACTTTGATACGATGGAGTAGAATTATTAAATACATCTCCTAGAAAAACTACTATATCTGGTTTTTCAGTCTCTAAAATTGACTTTACAATAGTTAGAGGTTTTTTACTCCAAATATGAGGATTTCCATAGGTTACATTAAAAGTTTTATCTAAATGTAAATCAGGGATTGCAACAATGTTCATAATATCTCCAAATAAACAGGAGAAGGCTGATGCAGCTATTGATGAAGTAGGGCATCAAGGATAGATAAATTCTAAACCTATAAGCCTTCTCCCATTGTGAGAGAGAAGCAATTAAGTAATAGTATTTCTGCTATTAATTTTTAGTTCTAATTCTACAGCTTTTTGTTCTGCTAATTTAATTGCATCGTCAACAGTATCAGCATAAGCTTTTACTTTTGCAGACCACAATCCTTTAGCATTTATAGAAATTTCAACACTAGATTGACTAGCGTGCATTTCTCTACTTGTTTCTGCCATTATTCTCCTTTATTAGATTAATTATGCGGCTGTAGTTTCAGTAACTACAGTAACTTTTTCTGCTATTGGACCTTTTGGACCGGTACCTACAGTAAATTCTACTGCTTGGCCTTCATTTAATGTTTTAAATCCGGTACTTTGTACTTCGCTGAAATGTACAAATAAATCTGTACCTTCATCTCTAGAAATAAATCCATATCCTTTTTTAGGATTGAACCATTTTACTGTTCCACGTTCTGACATTTTATTGTTTCCTTGTTTTATTTTAAGCTAAACTGTTGCTGTACTTGATGAGTCAGCAGTAGTTTTATTCGGTTGTTCTTTAAAAACAGCTTTATTATCTACTAGATCATCAGGTGTTTTACCTTCTGCTCCAGCTTTAGCGTTTTCCGCCATCTGTTTTTCGTGTTCATCTCGCATTTTCTTAGTAATCTCTTGAACTTCAGGTAGTTGATTAATTACAGTACCAACCATGTCAACTCTAGCACCTATAAGATCTACAGTTTGACCCATTCGCATAATAAGATTAAATAGAATATTATCTTTTTCGTCTGCTGTTCCTGTTTTAAAAGCATTTGTTAATCTATCTAAAGCTTCAGCTGGAGATAATTGTTTTTGTTCTTCAGGATTAGTTCCTCCAGAAGGAGGAGCAGGATCTTTCTTTTTATTCTTTTTCTTTGCCATTTTTCTATTTCTCCACTTTGATTATTATTATATAATTTACGAATAATTAAAGATGTAATACAACATTTATTTATTCTTCTTCTTTTTCTTTTTATACTTAGCAGCTAATTCAAATAATCTTTCGTCAGCTGTTTTCTTAGTTTTCTTTTTCCTAGGTTTTATCTTAGTAGAGGGAAGAGTTCCTTTTAACTCTGATTGTTCTTTTCCCTTATGAAAGACATTACCGTTTTTATCAACAAATATCTTCATAAAATGCCATCCAGGAGGTCTACCAGACCTTTTTAATTTTGGATTAAGTTCTGGAATTAGCTCTGGATTAAGCTGTATTGAACGAATAGCTGTACACCTAGAACAAGTGATTGCTACTGTTTCAAAACTTACCGTTTGATATTCATGACAATACTTACATTGTAAGTATCTTATTCCATCTTCAATAAATGACATATATTCTTTTTTCTTTGACATAAACTAAAGATGATATGTCATACAAAGCAAATATTTTCTTACTTAGATACTTTTCCTTTAATAAATTCTGTTTCGAAATTAGTATTTATATTTAATCTAAGCTGTTCTATACGCTTTTTAGTACAATTAATTATTTTTTCTGTTACAACTACCTTAAATTCAGTTTCATTGCCTATTCCTATTCTATTAAATTTAGCTAATTGTCCTTTATAAAATCCAATTATATCATGATTTGATTTAACATTATTATCCATTTTATTCCTTTTTTATTATTTATTCGTAATCTCTAATTGAAACGCCAACAGGAAATCTAGGAATACCATCATCAGTCAGTTCTTGATATCTAACTGTTAGAAGTTTTCCTAAATATTTATCCCCTGTATTAAATAATTGTTGACGTTCGTCTCTAGTTCCTTTTGGTCTTGCCCAAAATCTTTGAGAGCCGTCTTCTGTTTCACATTGCCATATTGCACATCCGGCTTCCACTCCTTCTCCTTCTTTATAGGCTATAATAGTATACTCAGAATCAAGAAATGATTTTAATTTCTGAAGATCTGCTGATCTATGTCCTAATTTATATTTTCCAATTACATTTCGAACTATGATACCTTCATATCCTTGTTCTATGTAATCATTATGCTTTTCTCTTACATGTTCTTCATTTTTTCCAATCAAAGTTTCTATTAATTTAATAGAAGGTTTTTGATAATATTCAAACATATCTTTAAGAATTTTCCATCTTTCTTTAAATCCAATATCTAAATTATCGGTATCAAAGCAGTCAAATATTATAAGATATACTTGTTCTATAACAAAAGAATCATTTTTCTGTCTTCGTACTGTTCCTGCTAATTCTTGAAAAGTTAAAGTATCAGAGTAAAGTTCTCCATCAAGATAAAAATTACTACCTTTATTTTTAAGTAACTGTTCCAATTCATATTCAATGTGAGGCATTGTAGTAAAGGGTTTACCTTTTCTAGTAAACATAATTACTTGTTCTCCATTCCAATGACAAGTACAACGAATTCCATCGATCTTTGGCTGAACAGCTGAAGGCCATTGTATATTATGCTTTCTTTTTTCAAAAGGTAAAGCAAGCATTGGAAGTATAGGAGTACTTATAGTACTAGAATCTTCTTGATATCCCTTGTCTTTTTTCTTTTCTACTTTACTTTTTGCTTCAAGTATAGCTTGTTCTAAATAACTGGTTTCATTGGACTTACCAATGTTTTTACCTGTTTTTATAGCCTTTGTATTTACTTGCAATTGTCCATTAATGTAGCCATGGGTACATGTAATCAATGCATGAGTATTATCATCTATTACATTTATTTCCCATTGCTTTATTTTTCCGGAAGAAGATTTAGCATAAAGTGTTTCCGAAGTATATTCCATGTTTGCTATCTTATTATACTCTTTTTCATAGTTTACCATTGTATACCCCTTTCTAAATTATCCATACAGGAATTACATTTATCGTATTCTGGACGGAGTTTAACCTTCTCATCACATATTGAACAGACCTTCCATATAGATTCGTTTTGAACCTTG
>NZBH01000009.1 GCA_002687815.1 archaeon
ACCAGATTGTTTTTTAATGCCTTTTGGAATTACAGCCTTAGACTTTGCTTATAAATTACATACAGACATTGGAGATAATTTCATTAAAGCAATTGATGTTAAAACAAAAAGAGTTATAGGCAAAGAGCAGAAGTTAAAAAACAGAGATGTTATTGAAATAATTACAAGGAAATAGGTTCTTTATTTTGCTCTTTTAATCTATACATAGTTACTACCCCATGTAATTCACATGTTTCAATGTCGCTTCTCCATATAATTATCGGAATATCTGCATGGACATAAGGAATATGATTTTTTTGATAACATCCTTTAACTATAGCCTTACCTATTGCTTCTCTATAATAATCTCCTTCTAGTTTTTCTTTTGTTATATCGGGGGTACCAGGTTTTATTCTTTGTTCTTCTGATCCAACATTAACTAAAGAAGAAAGTTCTACAATTTTTTTTGAACGTATTAACTTATTATTTTCATCAATTTTTGCTTCTACAAATTCATCTCCATTTATTTTATCCAATAATTTTACTGATTTCATAATATTTATCTTTTGATTAAAAAATTTAACTAAATTGTTCTCTTATAAATTCATATTTTGATTCAATAACTTTATTCTTACCGGCTTGCTTTTCAAAAGATTCTTTAGCTAAAACAAATAAAGCATAAGCATCAGCCATTTCTTCTTTTGGGGTGTAAAAAAGTTTGTTATATCTAAAAGCAAATTGAGACCCATTTTGAGTTATTCTATTTTCTTCTGGACAGATCCATTCACCCAAATGATTATTAGGATCCTTATACATTACAACATAAGTATATTTATCTTTATGTGCTTGGTTTCTTGGAGATATTCTTCTAAGTTCTTCTAATTTTCTTTGATCTAATTCCCACCTACCAATTTCCATCCATTGAACTCTTAACAAATGATCAACATCTTCTTTTTTACATGGACCAAATTTTACCATTGATCTATCTCCAACTTCTTAATCAAAATAATCAAAATAATTATGTCCAATTTCATGGAGAAATGTAAATTCCCTTTCTTTTTCATCAAGTTCATAAAATTCATTAGATAAATTTAAATCTCCACCCTTGCCCCATGGACTTGCATTTGCAATAACATATTCCCCCAAGGAACTCATTTTTTCTATAAATTCAGATGAATCTAAATGAGCTTCAGGAACTTTTAATAGAGTTTTTTCTATTTCTTCCTTCTCTGTTTCTAAAAATTTTTTACTTAATTTTATCATTTTTTAACAAACAAATTACAAATACATGTTCCCTTATTTTTCCAATTTTTTTGTATCTTAAAATTACAAGGACAAACAGTATTTATTTGACAAGGACATAATTTTAAACCAGTTTTTTCTTCATTTTTTAATATTATTTCAGCAATTTCATTAACTTTCTCAGTATCTGGATTCAATTTAAAATCCTTATTTTCTACAAATTTTCCCCATATTTCCTTTAATTCTTCTTTATTCATGGTTTTTATCCGATTTTTACGATTTTAAAAGGTTTCGTTATTGGTAAGCTTTAAAAATTTTAAGGTCCTAGTGTTTTAATAAAATGTTAGAAGATATTGGTCCTATTCTTAGAAGTTGGAATCCTAACTCCGAAGAAATTGATTATAGAAAAATAACTGGAGAGGATGGAAAAGATAAAATTCAAATTAGAATGCATGGATGTACTATTAATGATACACAAACTTCTTTTGAAGGTATTATACAATTTGAATTAGAAGGAAGACCAGATGGTATTAAACCATATAATTATAATTTTGCTTTAGATTATTATAAAGAAAAACTTGGAGAATATATAAAAGAACATAGTAGTGACACTGGTTTTACTTTAGATAAAGAATCTTGCAAAGAATTATCTGAAGAAGGTTCAAGTGTATACGACAGGTATCTTTTTTTATACCAAATAGATGATTTGCCAAATGTTATAAAAGATACAGAACAAAATATGGAGTTATTTAAATTTGTAGGTAAATATGCTTCTAGAGAATCTGATAAGATGAAGTTAGAGCAACGATGGCCATATATTTTAAGAGTAAATGGTGTATCTAAAGCCAAACTTTACACTAATAAAGGAGAATATGATTTAGCATTACTTTCAGTTCAAGAAACATTGGGAAAATTAGAAGATTTAGATGAAGTTTATTCAAGAGAATTTGAAGTTGAAAAAAGAACATCTGAAAAAATTCTGAAAAATGTAGAAAAAATAATTATAAGGACTGCACCATCTAAATTAACTCTTTTAAATACAACTTTAGATGCATTTGTTGCTATGGAAAATTATGAAGCAGCAGCAAAAGTAAGAGATGCTATAGGGCAATATATTGAAATTTTAGAAAAACGTTATGAAATATCTGTTATTGAAGAACAAATTAAAGAACATTTTCCAAAAGAAGATTAAAAAAATATAATTCTTATAGATTATGTTTTTTTATCACCAGTTCTAAATTTTCCGCCTTTTTTGTAAACTCTATATCTTCTTTTTAGTTTTTTCTCTTTTTTAGTTTTTCTTCTTCCATAGCTTGGTTCTTCCATTTTAATTTAATTATCTAAGAAGTATATATTTTTTATGTTTTAATTATCTTTTTCCCAAACAAAACATAAGCTATAACTAATAAAAATGAAACTATAATAATTACATCTATTAATGGACTTCTTTCTGTTTTAGTTGGTTCTTCATTTATTGTTTCATTATCATCAACAGCCATTGATAATCCTGAAATAGAACAAACTAATAAAACAAGCATATAAGTAAATAATTTTTTCATTTAATAATCTCCAATATATTTAATTTTAATCAGAAGTATCAAAGATTTTTTCTCCAAATATAAATCGGTAACCACTCTGAAAAGTAAGCATTCCACCAGCATTCTCACTTGCTGGCATCCCAGTATAATTAAGACTTGCATCAATTCTATTAAATAATGTTGCTCCAAATCCAAGATCTAACCCAAACATTGCATTTGATACTTCATCATGAACATCAAAGTCTGGAATATCTATAATTGAAACTTCTCCTAATACACTCATACCTGTCATTACATAAGGATTTATTATTGGTTTTGGTTTTAAAAATAAATTTAATGGTGAAAAATTTACGCTAACTTTTGGTATAAAACTATTTGTTTCTATAGTTGCACTAACTGGATCTGTATATTCTTTTAATGAACGAAAATAATCTAAACCAGCTTCAACTCCAAGTCCAAATTCAGGTATAGTAAAACCATAAGCTACACCTATTAATAAAGAAGGATCTAAAGCTTGTTTTTCAGATACAGGACCTCTAAATCCAAGTTTTGGTTCAATATAATGTTTCATAGATGCACAGCCAATTGCTAAAGAAGCTATACCGGCTAAAGCAAATATCTTTCCTTTATTTAATATTGATTCTAATTTTTCTTTTTTCATGGTTTTTTAAACTTAAAGTAAAAATTTTTAAAGACTTTGGTTTAGCTACAATATTCGTAACATCTCCCATAATTACATATCTCTATACATTCTGGTTCTGGTGCTCTACATTCTCCTTTAAAACATCCATGTTGACATTCTTCTTTTAATATAAAAGTATCCGTAGATGTACAATATGAATTAAGTGATCCACCATTATTACACCAATATGCAGTATAATCTTGCCAGGAGTTATCATCTTTACATGATGGACTTCCAGTAAAACCAGGCCATCCACAATCTGAATGAGCACGACAAATAAAATTCATATTTATCCTTGGAAAGTTTAAGCCATTACTTGGATCTGGAAGCAAAATTCCTCTATTCTTCAAAGTAGTTTCCATTTGGTCTGGTGATGCTCCAGGCATATATTCCTTAAATACAGCTATAGCACCAGCAACATGTGGTGTTGCCATTGATGTTCCAGATTTATATCCATAACCCCCATTAAGTACTGTAGAACGAATACTACTTCCAGGAGCAAAGAAATCTAATAAATTACCAGTATTAGTAAAACTTGATATGACATCTGATTTTGTTGTTGAACCTACTGAAATAGCATTTGGTGAACAAGCCGGATATGAAATACCACTAGAATGATCATTATTACCAGATGCAACAGTTACTGCTATCCCAAGACTATGTGCTGCATTTATAGTACTATCCAACCAGGTTGGACATGTTGCGCTAGTATATTCGCCACTATCTCCAATACTCATTGTTGTTGCAACAACACTATGAGTACCAATTTGGTCATTACACCAATCAACACCAGCAATCATGTCTGAACCAGGACAACTGGTACCAGCTGCATTACAAACTTTTACTGCCAATAATTCAGCATCAGGAGCAACTCCTTTTATATTCCCATTTGCTGCTACAATACCAGCAACATGAGTACCATGACTATTGTCATCCATTGGGTCAAGATCATCATTATAAAAATCATAGCCATCAAGAACTCTACCACAATTATTCCAAGTATAACCAACTGTTCCATCTAGAACTTCATCTACTTTAAAACCATAACAAGTATAAGACACATCAGAAATCAATCTAATTTTTATTGTATCACCGGGAATAGAAATACTCCATACATCATACATATCTTCACAATGAGATGTACTCCATGGAAGATCACTTTTAATAGTTTGTACAACATGATTTGTTGAATTTAGAATTTCTATATAATCATAAGATCCTTTTTCAAGCCCAATTCTATCAAAATGAACTGCAATATTACTATAGCCCGATTTTGTAATTGTCCATGTATTGTTATAATTATTAGGGTAATTATGAGGTGAATTTAAAGAATATGACTCTGTACTTCCACTTGTAGTTTGATCTATGCTGCAACTTGGATTGCCCAAATCAGGATGTTTATAATCAATTCCTGTATCAAGAATACAAACAACAGAACCTTCACCAGTCATTCCTGCACGCCATGCATGTGGTGCATTAATTAAAGGGGCAGATTCTGAAAGTGTTATGCTAAGAATTTCATCTTCATAAATTGCTTCTACATCTGGATCTTGTTCTAATTTATTTATGCCTTCTCGTGTAATTTTTCCTGCAAATCCATTAACTGTATTGTACTTATATTTAAGACGAAACTCATCTTGGTCTATTTTTGATAATACTTCATTTTGTTTTATCTTTACAGTTTCTTTTATTTTTACTAATTTATCTTTTGAATGATCATCATTATCTGCTATTCCAAGCCCTATTTCAGTATCTTCAGGAATTTTATCGCTTTTTAGTATAACAATTACATCTACAAAATCTTCAGTTTCATAATCAACAGACGTACTTTTCATATCACCAGGACTTTGAGAACTATTAGTATCTAAACCAATTTCATTATCTTCATAATCACCATTATCTGGAAGATTATTTTCTTCATTATTTGAATCAGGAGTAGAATCATTGTCTAAATCATTTGAATCCGAATCAGAACTTGATTTTGAACTTTTTGATTTAGAAGAACTACTAGAACTATAATAAAAAGTTGAACTTGGTGGATCTGAAACAAAATTATCATTTGAATCAGATTCTTTTATAGGAATTTGATAAGTGCTAGAACCAGTAATCTCTTCAATAAAAAAATCAGAATTTGAATTTAAGTTCTGCTCATTTGAATTGGTTGTTGAACCATCAATATTTACAGCAACAACAAATAATAAAATAACTGTAACTAACGAAAACAAAGGTAAAAATCTTTTAAAATTAATTTTTTTGTTAATCATTTTAAATATAACTTAAAGCTATATTTAATTTATATCCCATTTTATATCTTATTTAGATATTCTTACTCTTTAACAGTTATATTTTAATAAAATTTAACCAGAAAAATGTCCTTTAAGAAAATCTGAGATACTTACATATTGCTCAAATCTATCAAAATTTTGATTCATAATATTGTATTTTAATGATTCAATAGATAAATCCTCTTCTGGAACATAAATACCAGATGTCTTTACTTGCTCTAATCTAAGATGAGCATCAGATGAAGCAATTCCTTTAAACCCATATTCGGCTGCTAATTCTTTAGCTTTTACATTTGCTTTTTTCATCCATGCAATAGCTGGAATAAGATTAATATTCTGTGCATTAAAAACTTCAACTTCATCAACCATCTCGCATAATTCTCTTACTTCTTTTTCTTCGTCTTCATTTACTAATCTATATTTAATTGGCCAAAAACGACATGATACAACAGAAGGATGATTTAAAATTGCTAATCCACCATGTTTATGAATTTCTTCAACTGTTTTTCTTGAATCTTCATAATCATCCAAATATTTCTCACAACCAACAGAAAGAATATGATGATTAGATCTAACTTCTTGAGCTTTAACAAAATATCCTTTTTTTCCATTATAAGATAATTCAGCAAATAATCCTTTATCTATTTCTTTTACACCATTAAATTTTAACAAAACATCTTCATAATTTAATATATACAATCCAGAATTAGTTGCAGTTAAACCAGTAATACCATCACTTAATAAATCCATAATATCACCAGTACTATTTTTAGTACCAGGATGGCTATGTAAATCTGCAATAATTTTTACTTGTTTTTCTGGAGCTTTTTTCATTTTTTATTATAAAGTAGTGCCAACAAGAAAGGTTTATAAATTTTTAGTTTATTCATATTTAGAAATATTTAAAATTTGGGGGTAGATATAAATGGTATATGTTGCTATGAGAAAAAAAGATAGTACATTAAGAGCTTTTATTACTGATTATGAGTATGAAGCATCACAATTAGTTAGTAAAGATATTGGACCAGTAAGAGTAAATGGAATTTCTAGAATGGATGTTGAAGCTTATTTTGGTAATGAAGCTCCTGAGAAAGGAGTAACCTTTACACAACACGGTACATATTCGGATGCACTAGAAGTTTCTGATAATCCTGCTTTAAGTGATTATCTAAGAGAAGTTGAAAGAATAAACAAGCTTGATGATTTTCATCCAGATGGGGCTGACTTCGATCGTAGAAAAAAAGAAAATTTAGCTGCTTTTGTTACTAAAGAAAGTAAGTAATTTTATCTTTTTATTTTTTTTATAAAAAAGAAATTTAAATGCCTAAATCTACATTTCCTTCAAGCAAATCAAGATTTCTTTGTATATGTAATCTATAAAGATTTACTTTTTTTCCACCAGTTATCCTATCGAGGTATGGTAAATAAAGTTCAACTGCAGGAAGTAAAATTTGTTTTATGAAAGCTGCACTATTTGGTCCTTGGATATCTTTAATAGTTTCATAACCAAGTTTCTCATTCATTGTTTTTCCTTCCCCATCTTTAAAATCTTTAAATTCTTCCCAAAGTAAAGGTAAATAAGTATCAACATAATTTGGATCAGCAATTAAACCAAGTGCATCTCCACCAGCTAACATACCACCTAAAGATGTTATTTCTGGTTTTGGGCCAAAAACTTCTGTATAACCTATTGCTTCTTTTATTAAATCAATTCTATCTTGAGAAAACTTTTTTCCTTTTAGATACGTATCTGTCATAGCCATACTTCTTTTAACATGCTCAGCAGTAAGTTTTGCACCAGTTCCTTCAGTATCTCCTGAATCTCTCCAGTAACCCGTATCGTGTCTCAACCCAGCAATACAAAGAGCTACCAAATCTGTTTCTTTTAAATCAAATCCACTTTTTTCATTGCTTCAAAAATCTTTAGAGCATTAAAAGTTGTATTCTCAATATGTGGATATCCTGGATGCATTGTATGGGCCGGAGTATCATTCCTTTTTTCATTCTCTTCTCTTGTTTCAAGATAAACACCTAATACATCATCAATATTAGGTTTATCAAAACCAGCATCATAAAATGATTTTTTAAGATTGTCTTTAAATATCATAAAAATAATCATTAAATAAAGGTATATAAACCTTACGTTTATGTTACCCCCACTAGGTAAATATTTATTGATAAAAACAAGTTTTACTATGTATGATTTTTTATTTCTATAGCTTTTCTTAATCCAGTAAGATCTAATCTTGAATATTCAACACCATTAAAGGATAATATATCTTTTGAAACAAAAATTAAAGGAACTCCTTCAAACCAAGAATATTCACAAGACTTTCTAAATACATAGGGTATTTGTCTAGATTCAGGACACCTAGCCCTATCATCCATAAGATCACAATGGCTACATAATTCCTCTATTTCTCCTGGCCTTAGTAATCTTTTTTCAACTTCAGATTCTCTGTATAAGTCTTCTGATAAACTCATTATTGTCAATTTCATTATAACCCAGAGAATATAAATTTTCCTATAATATTTTTTTAATGTCTTTTAGATTATAAGTATTCACAATATCTTTTTTTCTAGCCCAACCTCTTCTTGCAACAGCAATTCCTAACTCTATAAATCTTAATTGATTCACATTATGAGAATCAGTAGAAATAGCTATTTTAACATTTTCAGAAATTGCCTCCTTAACATTAACATCACTTAAATCTAAACGATTAGGATAAGAATTTATTTCTAAGAATTTATTATTTTCTTTAGCTTTTTTATAAACTTTTCTTAAATCAACTTTATATGGATTTCTTTGATTAATAAGTCTACCAGTCGGGTGGCATATAATATTAAGATATTTATTTTCAAGTGCTTTTAAAATTCTATCAGTGTTATCTTTTTTAAAACCAAAATGAATACTAGCAGAAACAATATCTAATTTTTTTAAAATTTTATCAGAAGTAGCTAATTTTCCATCAGATAAGATATCAACTTCAGCACCTTTTAAAATTTCAAAATTACTAAATTTTTTATTTACTTTTTCTATTTCTTTTATTTGTTTTAATAATCTTTTTTCATCTAAGCAAGTGGCAATTTTAAGTCTACCAGCATGATCACATATTCCCAGATATTGATAACCAAATTTCTTAGCTGATTTAGCCATCTCTTCAATTGAAGAAGAACCATCACTCCAATTTGTATGAACATGAAAATCTCCTTTCAAATCACTATACTTAACTAAATTAGGTAATTTTCCTTTCAAACTTGCTTGTATTTCCCCACCATCTGTTCTTAATTCTGGTTCTATATATTTCAATCCTAATTTTTTATAAACTCCTTCTTCAGTAGAACCAGCAACTTGTTTTTTTCCCTTAAACACCCCATACTCACTTAACTTCAAATCTTTCCTAATAGCAATTTTTCTTAATGCAATATTGTGAGATTTATTTCCAGTAAAATATTGTAAAGCAGAACCAAAACTTTTATCTGGAATTACTCTAATATCAACTTGTATATTATCTTTCAATCTTACAGAAGATTTAGTTGAACCTTTAGCAATTATTTTCTTAACATTATCCAATTTAGTAAAAAAATCTATTACTTTTCTAGAACTATTAGAAGAAACTAATATGTCAATATCTCTAATAGTCTCTTTCATTCTTCTCAAAGAACCACTTATACTAATTTTTTTAACTTCTTTTAGTGTTTTTAATTTTCCTTCAATATCTCTTGCTATTGGTAAAATATATCCAAGTAAAAATCTTTTATTAGAACCATAAAATTTTATCCCCTCTAGAATATTTTTCTCTTTTTTTTCTCCAAAACCATATAACTTTCTTAATTTATGTTTCTTTAATGCTTCTTTTAATTGTTTAATATTTTTAATTTTTAATTTTTCATATAATTTTTTAGCAGTTTTAGGACCAACTTCAGGAATTTTCATAAATTCTACAGGGAATTTTTTCCTTAATTTTTCATACTCTTTTATCTTACCGGTCTCAATAAACTCAGCAATTTTTTTAGAAATTCCTTTGCCAACACCAGGAATATTATCTAAAGCTTTTAATCTACCTTTTTCATATATTATTTCAATATCTTCATTTAAACTTTCAATAGATTGGGCAGCTTTTCTATAGGCTCTTGGTTTCCATTGAACATCTTGGATTTCTAATATATCAGCTATTTCATAGAGAATCTTAGCAAGTTCTAGATTTTTCATCTTACCTCTTTTCAATTATAAAAGAATTTAAATTTATAAAAAACTTTTCTTTAGAATTCAATACCTTCTCTTGCTTTAACACCCAGATCATAAGGATGTTTTACACAAATAAATTCAGTAACATAATCTGCTTTTTCCAATATCTACCCCTTGTAAATATAAGTCTCCTAGATTAGAAGATAAAATTGAAGTAGAGTTATAATAAGTTATTTCTTTGCAGGTTCTTTCTTTGGTGGTTCTCTTTTTGGCTGTTCTTTCTTTGGTGGTTCTCTTCTTGGTTGTTCTTTTATCAAAAATTTCTTATTTTTGTCTAAATCAGTAAATTCATCTACTTCTTCAATTAATTTACCACTAGTTGATTTTCCAAAAGACATACTTTCAACTCTACATCCAAATGCCATTCTCAAATGTTGAACTAATTGGATAAAGTCTCCATCACCACTAGCTATAACAATTGTATCTAATTTATTTGCTAATTCAATTGCATCCATAGCAATACCAATATCCCAATCTCCTTTCTTAGTACCACCAATAAATATTTGTAAATCTTTAGATTTAACTTCATAACCTATTTTTCCAAGAGCATCAAAAAAACTTTTTTCTTTTATAATATCTGATTTAATAACATAAGCTATTGCTCTTATTAATTTTCTACCTTTAACAGCTTCTCTTAATACTTCTTTAAAATTTACTCTTCTTTTATATAAGCCACGAGCACTATAATATAAATTTTGTACATCTACAAGTACGCCTATTCTTTGTTCCTTTGATTGCATTTATTTTTACCTCCTTATCTCTTATCTCGTTTACAATATACAACCTATATTATCAAATATAACTTATAAAACTATCGAAAAATAACCTCAACCCAAAGCTTTATATATGTCTTTTTCAGTCATTTAAGCATGTAATACAAGGTAAAGAGACAATCTTTGCTTTTTAGTATTATTTTAAGGAGGAAAAATGGAAGGAACAGTTAAATGGTTTAACAGACGAAAAGGTTATGGTTTCCTAGCAGGAGACGATGGAAATGAGTATTTTGTACATCATTCTGCAGTTCAAGGAGATGCTTTTTTGAATGAAAACGATAAAGTAACTTTTGAACCAGTTCAAGACGACCGTGGAAGAAAAGCACAAAACGTTGTAAAAGCAGACGGACAAGGTCAAGAACAGGAACAAGAAGAAGAACAAAAGGAAGAATAAGCGTATAATTAGCAAAAAAATATTATTTCTTTTTTAATTTATTTTTTTTTAATCTATAGGTAGAATTCTCTTAATTATGAAAATAAAGAAAAAACAAAAGGACCAAGAAGAATTAGATTTATCTAGTTTAATGAGTTCTATTCCTTTAAATGGAAGGCAAATTAAAGATTATCTTATACAATTAGAAAGAGGTCTTAAAAAAATAGATATTGCTGAACCATTTGGTTACAGAGGCTTAAATGAGTTTAGTTATCTAGAAGTAGATCCAAGATTTTTTTCAGAAAATAGTAAAGAATCTAAAAAAAATTTACCATTTTTAGTAGAAATGGTGGGTAAATTTTCTGAGAGAGATATGATTATAATATGATTATAGAAAGTGGTAGATTTGAATTAAGAATTAATAAAAACAATGGAACCCCTGAAGTAGAAATTTATGAAGAGGGTATGCCTTATTTTAAGAGAAATCATAAATCAAGTGATTATTACAGTAAAAAATTTGTAAGTCTAGCAAAAAAAGAATCTAAAAAATAATATTATCTATTTTCAGCAGTTTCAATCATATCTTTAAAAATAAGATCTTCTAATTTTTTTATTTTCTTAAAAGAATCTTTTGTATCTATAATTTTAATTACAGTATTTTTTACTGTTCTATGCTTTATTGAACCTGCTATATTTATTGAAGTTAAATATTCATCACCCACAAAAACTAAATCTGGTTGATAAGATCTTGAATCTGCTATTGCTCTTAGCGGATCTCCATATCCCCAGATTTTTGAATATCCTTGTTCTCTAAGATGATCTCTAAAGTTGTTTCTAAGTTGAGAATATCTAAAGACCAATAAAACTTTATCTTCTTTATTCATTTTAACCCCTAATAGATAAGTATGTTATTATAAAAATTGTTTATAAAGATATCGATTCTAGAAATAGAAAGGTTTTTTAGGCATTTTTTTAATTTTTCTAGAAATTCTACCTAAAGAAATTTTATTTAAAATTCCTGTTTTTTCAACGATTTCAACAAGTCCTGATTTTATTTCTGCTTCTGATTTGTTATCTGGAACACGATAAACTTTTTCTAAAGTATTTCCATTTTTTATGGAATCAAAAATAGTCTCCCCCACAAGATATTTTCTTTTTCCTAATTTAATATGTATGTAACTTTCTTGAGATATTAATGCATAATGAACCATTATCACTTTTATTTATTGAATAATATCTTATAAATATTCTTATACCAAACCATAATCATTAATAGATAATTTTATAACATATATTATTCTTATAAAAGGCATGTATAATAAAAAAGTAGTGTTTGTAGAGCCAACAGGGGCTTCTTCTAATATATTTACAAGATATATGAATATTCCTCTTTTAGGTCCGGTATACTTAGCAACAATAGCAAAAAAAGCAGGTTATGATGCTTCTGTTTTAAATGAAAATATACTTGGAAGAAAAGTAAAAAGAGAAGAACTTGAAGACGTTGATATATTATGTCTTGCTTGCATAACTCCAACAATTGATAGAGGAAGAGAAATTGCAAGAGAATATAGAAAAATAAGAAAAGAAAATAATCAAGAATCAAGAGTTATAGTTGGTGGAATTCATGCAAGTATGATTCCAGAAGATGTTCTTAATGATTTTGATCAAATTGTTATGGGAGAAGCTGAAAATATAATAGTAGATTTATTATCTGGAAAGATAAAAGATAAAATTGTTCGTGTAGAAAGACCACAAAATTTAGATGTTTTACCACATCCTAATTTTGAACTTGTTAAAGAATGGAAAAAGATCGATATTACTCCAGTAATGACTACAAGAGGCTGTCCTTATAATTGTAATTTTTGTTCTGTAACTGAAATGTTTGGAAGATGCTATAGAACTAGAGATCCTTCAGATGTTGTAAAGGAAATTTCAAGATATAAAAAAGGAAGTGTTTTTTTTGTGGACGATCATTTTACAGCTGATCCAGAAAAAACAAATAATTTACTTAATTTAATGATTGATAGTGGATTTAATAGACCTTGGTCTTCTCAAGTAAGAACAGAAATTACTAAAAATACTGAACTTGTATCAAAAATGAGAAAAGCAGGTTGTTCTACAGTATGTGTTGGATTCGAGTCTGTAAATCCAAAGAGTTTAAATGAGATGAAAAAAGGGCAAACTGTTGAAGACATAAAACGTTCTATGAAAGTGTTCCATGATAATAGTATGGGTGTACATGGGATGTTTATTTTAGGTAATGATTCTGATACAAAAGATACTTTTGAAAAAACTTCTGAGTTTTGTTATAAAAATGAAATTGATACTGTACAATATGCAATATTAACACCACTCCCCGGAACACCATTATATACAAAACTTGAAAGAGAAAATAGAATCTTACATAAAGCTTGGAAATTTTTTGATGGTTTGCATCCGGTATTCAGACCAAACAATATGACAGCATATGAACTGATTAAGGGAGTAATAAAATGTTATAAAGATTTTTTCTCATATAGCGAAGGAATAAAAAGTATGTTTAACACTAGTATAATTAGTGTTAAATCATTAATTAAAAGTTTATCTACAAAAGTTTACTTGCCTTCTTTTCACCCACCACTTATGAAATTTGTTGGAAGTAAGATAATAAAGGATTGGTTAAACAATAATAGAACTTATATTAAATATTTAGCTGATCCTAATAAAAGAAAAGAATTCTTACAAAAGATTATATAAAAATGATTTGTCTTGGTATTGAAGGAACTGCACATACTGCAGCAGTAGCAATAGTAAATTCAAATAAAGAAATTCTTTATGATAATAGAGACATGTATACTAAAAAAACTGGGGGAATAATCCCTTCAGAAGCAGCTCAACATCATAAAAAAGTTTTTCCAAAGTTAATAAAAGAAGCACTAGAAAAAGTAAAAAAAATAGATTTTATAGTTTATTCAAATGCTCCAGGACTTGCACCTTGTTTAATGGAAGCCAGAGATGCAGCAAAAAATATTTCTAAAAAATTAAAAGTCCCATTAATTGGAATTAATCATTGTATTGCTCATTTATCTTCAGCACATTTATTTACAAAAGTAGAGAATCCTGTTTACTTATTTACTTCAGGCGCTAACACACAAATAATCTCTTCAGAAGGAAATAGACTTAGAATTTTTGGTGAAACCTTGGACGTTGGTATTGGTAATGCATTAGATAAATTTGGAAGAAATATCGACTTAGGATTTCCTGCAGGTCCAGTAGTAGAACAACTTGCAAAAAAAGGAAAATATATTGAACTTCCTTATTTAGTAAAAGGGATGGATGTTGCTTTTTCTGGATTAGTAACAAAGACAGATAATTTATTTAAAAAAGGAGCTAAAAAAGAAGATTTATGTTTTTCTATGCAAGAAACTTGTTTTGCAATGTTAACAGAAGTAACAGAGAGGGCTTTAGCACATTGCAATAAAAATGAAGTTGTCTTAATCGGTGGAGTAGCTGCAAATAAAAGATTATGTAAGATGCTAGAAATAATGTGTAAAGAAAGAAATGCAAAATTTTATGCAGTACCATTAAAGTATGCAGGAGATAATGCTACAATGATTGCTTGGCAAGGTATTTTAGAGTATAAAGGTAAAAGAAATAGGGTTGATATTAATCCATATGAAAGAATTGATGAAATTGAAATAAATTTTTAGAACAATAACAAATTATTTTTTAACTATATTTTTAATCTTAAT
>NZBH01000010.1 GCA_002687815.1 archaeon
TTCTCTAGGTTTATCAAGTTTATTCTTTAAATTATTAGTATAAGAATCATAATAAGAATACCATTGTTCTTCTGTTCTCCCTTTTAGAAATTTACTTAATTTAAAGAAATATTCAGAATAATTAAGTTTTCCAGATTTATATTGCTTAAATAAGTTATCACTAGTTTGTCTAACTTTATTCTTATAATATTTTACTTTCTCTATCCTATTTTTTATTTCTCTTTCTTGCATTCTCCCTTTTTTTCTTAGCTCTTGAATAAACTGTCCAAATATTACGTTCATCCCGGTTAATTAAAATAGAAATTTCGTGATAAGTTAGATTTTGTTTTTCCTTGAGATATTCTACTAATGCTTCTAGAACACTTAGAGTACGGTCTTTTAAAACGTGAGAAGGTATGCTAATATATTCCTCTTTTTTCTTATTATTTTTCATACATACATTGTGTGTATTAAGGATAATTTTATTATTACATACATTGTATGTATCATTATATTATTTATAGTTTTCTATTAAATTTAGAATTATGGTAACTGTTTAAATCTTGTATTTATTAAAGTCCATTCTGTGAAAAGTAATAAAATTGCAATTATTAAAAATGGAAATGCTAGTTCTATTGACAATTGTTTTTTTGTTAATAAGGCAACATCATTAAATGCTCTGGTTAGTGCAGTATTATCTAATGCCCTATAATATTTTCCTTCTGTGGCTTCTGATATTTCTATTAAAGTTTTTTCATCTAGTTTTGATACTATTTCTTCAAAAAATTGTCCGCCTTTTTCTGTTCCAATACCTATTGTGTGGATAGTGATATGGTTTTTTGTTGCATATTCTATTGATTCATCTAGAATTTGACCAACATTGCTTTGACCATCTGTTAGTAAAATAACTGCTTTTGATTTTTCTTGTGGCAATAATAAATTTACTGAAGTTACAATAGCTTCTCCTAAATCTGTACCGCCCATTTTTTTAATTGAGATAGCATTAATTGCTTCTTTTATCTTTTGAGAATCTTCTGTAAGATATTGTTCTATAAAACTTGTTCCTGCAAATGATATAACTCCTACCTTTGTTTTTTTTGGAACTTTATCCATAAATAATAAAGCTGCTTCTTTGGCAGCACTTATTCTATTTGGATTATAATCATTAGCTAACATACTTGAAGATGCATCAATTGCTATTACAAAATCTTGTTGAGTTGATGTTCCTTGATACCAAAAGATTGCACCTGCTACAGATAATATTACAAGAAATAGAATTGAAGCCCTTATTACTAATAATGTTATATTTTTAGTTACTAAACGATCTCCGGTAATTTTTTCAATAGCTGGGAAGTTTGCAAAAGTTAATGCTTTCTTTTTTGAATATCTTAAGCTATAAAAATGCGCTAAAATTACTAAAGGAATACTAAATAAAAACCATAAATAATGTGGATTATTGAAAGCTATCTCCATTTTCTCATTCTCATATTAAATAAATTAATTAATTTTGGTATAAACGATTCATTTGTTACTATCTTTAAAAAATCTGCATTTGCTTCTTGAAATACTTTCCTTATTTTTTTCTCTTCTTGTGTTACATATTCCAAATATTTCTTGTACATCTTTTTTAGGTCTACTACCATTTTTCTTCCAGAATATGGATCTGAAATTACTACCTGATATGGTTCTTCTGGTAATTTCTCATCTCTTGGATCCCTTATCATTAGACCTATAATATCAAATTGTGGGGCTGCTAATTTTAAACTTTTTTCCCAATCTTCTTTTAAGCCAATAAAATCTGAAATAACGAAAACTAGAGAATGCCTTGGAATACTTTCCAATAAAGAATTTAAAGCAGCGGATAAATTATAATTTCCACCATATGTTTTTGGATCTATTAATGGGCTTGTAATAAGATAAAATTGTTGTTCACCACTTTTTGGAATAATGGTTTTAGTAATTTTATCATTAAATAAAGCGCAACCAACTTTGTCTCCTGCATGCAATATTGCATAAGTTAGAGATGCAATTAAATTAATTGCATATACATTTTTTAGTTGTCCAGTTGAAGTAAAAACCATACTTGAGCTAACATCTACTAGAAAAAAAACATTAAGTTCACGTTCTTCAACAAATTCCTTTATTAATAATTTATTAGATCTTAAAGATGCTTTCCAGTCTATTAATCCAGCATCATCTTGATGGGTATATTCTCTATAATCTTCAAATTCTAAACCACGTCCCTTAAATACGCTCTGATAATTTCCTATGAATCTTGTTGTTATTAATCTTTTTGTAACTACCTCTAGTCTTCTTACACTTAATTCAATCTTATACTTTTTATCTTTCATGGTACTGGGATTTTAGAAAGAATTTCACTTATTATTTTGTCTTCTTGTACTTTCTCTGCCATTGCTTCATAATTTAATATTATCCTATGACGTAAAACTGCATGAGCAACATTTTTTACATTTTGTGGGCTGACATATGATTTGCCATTTAATATTGCGTCTGCTTTTGATGCTATGAACATACCAATAGAAGCTCTTGGAGATGCTCCATATTCAATATATTTACCAAATTCTAGATTGTATTTTTTAGGGAATCTTGTTGCATTTGTTATTCTTACAATATATTTTTCAATTTCTGGTGCTAAATAGACCTTTTTGGTTACTTCTTGCATTTTATTTATTCTAGAAGGACTTAATATTGGTTTTATATCAAAATCTTCAAAATTTTTTATTGAAATATTTTGTTTTAAAATAAGTCTTTCTTCTTCTATTGTTGGATATTTTACAAATACTTTTAATAAAAATCTGTCTCTTTGTGCTTCTGGCAAGGGATAAACTCCTGAAGATTCAATTGGGTTTTTATTTGCCATAACAAAAAATGGGGAGGGTAAACCAAAAGTAGTTTTTCCAATTGTAACTTGTCTTTCTTGCATAGCTTCTAATAATGCTGATTGAGTTTTGGGAGTTGCTCTATTTATTTCATCTGCTATTATAAAATTTGTAAATATTGGTCCTTTGACGGTGTAAAATCCCTTTTTTTGATCATAACTAACAAAACCAACAATGTCTGTTGGAAGTAAATCAACTGTAAATTGAATTCTTTTAAATGCGCAGCCAATTGCTATTGATAAAGCTCTTATAAGTAAAGTTTTTGCGATTCCTGGGACACCCTCCATTAAAATATGACCATTTGCTAATAATGCTTTTAATAAATTATCTACTACTTTTTCTTGACCAACAACTATTTTTGATACTTCGTTCCTTATTTTTTGAATTTGTTTTCTACATAATTTAACTTCTTTTTGAGTTTCATTGCTTATTTGTATTGGTGGAACTTCTATTTGTTGTTCTAAACTTTTTACTTCTTCTCTTATTTTTTCTACTTGGGGTGGTTCAGAATATTTTTTTTCTAGTGGAGCTAAATGTTCTTCTGGGCGTATTTCTGGTAAATTTTCTTCAATTTCAAGTGGAGTTATCTTAATTTTTTTCTTTGGTTCTAATGTGATTGTTGGATGAGCTTTATCTAATTCTTTTTCAATAGATTTTGGGATGATTGGTTTTTCAATTTTTAGATTAATATCAAATTTTTGAGTTTCTTTTAGATTCTCTACTTTTGGTTTAAGAATTTCTTTTGGTATTTTTATTTGATGTTCTTTTTTGAAATCTAACTTTTCTGGTTTAGTTATCTTTTCTTTTTCAATTATTTTTATTGGTAAATCTGTTAATTTTTTTTCTTTTATACTAAAAATGAATTTACTAATTTTTTGTTCTGGCCATCCTCTAGATTCTAATTCCTTTTTTACTTGTTTTAAGGTAAAACCTTCTTGTAAAGCTCTATTTATTTTATCCTTAATTTTTTTTTCTGTAATTACTCTGGAGGGCATAAAAAGAAAATATTTTTTACAATATAAATAGTTTATTATATCACTAATGAGGTGTAGCGGAAATTTATTTAATTTAAATTAATCTTTCTTGTTAATATGAGAAAAGATTATTTTTTAATCTTATTGTTTTTACTTTTATTATGTAATAGTGTAAAAGGTCAAATTCCAATTCTTGAATTTAATTTTACTAGGGGCGGGGTTGGAGTATTTAGTGATTTTTCTGGATTATCTCTTCCTGGCGGAGGTGAATTTTCTTGGATTGAGGATGGTGCTACAGTAATTGATATTAATAAATTGGTTAAATTACCTGAAGAAGAAAAATTTACTTATTCCTCTAATGATCCTGAAGGTCTAGCTATTTCTATAGATCAAAAAAATGCTCTAGTTAAAATATCTCCTGAAAGAGGGTGGTTTGGTAATGTTCCTATTGTTATTTATATAGCTGGTGTTACTCCTTATTCTATTGAGAAAATTAAAGAAAATTTAGGGAAAGAAAAATTATTAACAGAGATGGATTTTGAGAATTTAGAAAATTTCCTCTTTGATACAACCCTGTTTAATCTTTTTGATAATAAAGTTAAAGCTTTAATAGAAGAGAGAACAGAAATTTCTTATGAAGCAGCTATTAAAGCTGAATTAGAAGGGGATTCCATGAATATACAAGTTGGAGATGATGTGGATATTAGAGCTGAATTTTATCCTGGTGGAATAAAAAGAAAACCAAAGATTTCTATTGCAATGAGTAGTGCTTTAATTAAAAGTACTGGTGTTGATCATTGTTCTGATGGTATACAAAATTATGATGAGACTGAAATTGATTGTGGTGGTTCTTGTTTACCTTGTGAAGAAAAGGGTTTTGGTGTTGGTTTAATTATATTTGTATCAATATTGTTAATTTTGCTAGTAGGAGTATACCTTAATGTTGATAGGATAAAAGGACTACTTAAAGAATCTAAAAAGAAGAAGAAAAAGAAGATTGAAAAACCAAAAATTGATTTTTTACCTGTTTTCTTAGATTTAAGAAAGAAAGTTACTAAGAAAAATGTTAATAGACTTTTTGAGAAATTTTCTGATTTGTATAGAGATTTCTTTGGACAGTTACTTGATATTAAATATGAATTTACGTATGATGAATTAAAGAAGGAACTTAGAAGGCGTAAGATGAAAGTGGTTTTAAAGAAAAAATTATTGATGCTTGCTCAAGTGATGTCTGATGTTGATTATGGTGAATATAAATTGGAAAGAAAAGCTTTTGATAAACTAATAAAAGATGCTGTAGTTTTGGCAAGAGCATTTAGACCTAAATTAAAACCAAAACAAAAGCCCAAAAAGAAGAAACTTAAAAAGAAAAAAATTCGTTAAATTAATAAAGTTATCGTATTTTTTTGAAGGTATGGATAGAAAAGAATTAATAAAAAGTTACATTAGATTTTTTAAGTCAAAGAAACATAAAGAAATACCTAATGTTTCTCTTATTCCTGAAAATGATCCAACTGTTTTATTTACAACAGCAGGAATGCATCCTCTTGTACCTTATCTTCTTGGACAAAAACATCCTTTAGGGAGAAGACTTTGTGATGTTCAAAAGTGTATAAGAACTACAGATATAGAAGAAGTTGGTGATGCATACCATCATACATTTATTGAAATGTTGGGAAATTGGAGTTTGGGAGACTATTGGAAAAAAGAAGCTATTAATTTTACTTTTGAATTTTTGATAAAAGTTTTGAAAATCCCTATTGAAAAATTAGCAATAACTTGCTTTAAGGGTGATAAAAATTCTTCTAAGGATGTTGAAAGTGCTAAAATATGGAAGTCATTGGGAATTCCTGAAGAAAGAATTGCATATTTAGGAAAAGATAACTGGTGGGGTCCTGCTGGTGAAACTGGACCTTGCGGTCCTTCTACTGAAATGTTTTACTGGGTTGGGAAAAATAAGGCACCAAAAAAATTTGATGCTAAAAATAAAAAATGGGTGGAAATTGGAAATGATGTTTTGATGGAATATAATAAAACAAAAGAAGGTTTTGAGAAAGCAAAACAACAAAATATTGATTTTGGTGGTGGTGTTGAAAGAATAGCAGCAACATTAAATGGATTTGAAGATAATTATCTTGCAGAAACTTTTAAACCAATAGTTAATAAAATTGAAAAAGCATCAAAACAAAAATATAAAGAAAATCAGAAAGCTATGAGAATAATTTCTGATCATGTAAAAGCTGCTGTTTTTATTATTGCTGATGGTATTGTCCCAAGTAATACTGAACAAGGCTATGTATTAAGAAGATTAATTAGAAGAGCAGTAAGATATGGAAGAGAATTAAATGTAAGAGATTCAATAAAAGTAATTGCAGAACCTGTTTTTTTAATATACAAAGACTATTCTCATTTACAGAAGAATAAGAAAAATATTTTAGAAGAATTAGAAAAAGAAGAAGGAAGATTTAAATCCGTATTAGAAAAAGGTTTGAATAAATTTAAAAGATTAACTTCTAAAAAGAAAAAATTATCTGGAAAAGAAGCTTTTTTGTTATACCAAAGTTATGGTTTTCCTTTTGAAATGATTCATGAAGAATGTAAGAGAAATAAAGTCAAATTTAATGGAAAAGAATTTGAGAAAGAATTAAAAAAACATCAAGAAATATCTAGAACTTCTAGATCTGGAAAATTTAAATCTGGATTATCAGATCATTCTGGGGAAACAACAAAATTACATACAGCAACCCATTTACTTTTAGCAGTATTAAGAGTTGTTTTAAAAAATAAAAATATAATACAAAAAGGAAGTAATATTACTGCTGAAAGATTGAGATTTGATTTTAACCATAAATCAAAACTTACTGATGTAGAAATGAAAAAAGTAGAAGAATTGATAAATAAAAAAATAAAAGAAGGATTGGCTGTTAAAAGAGAAGAGATGGATGTAAAAACTGCTAAGAAAAGCGGTGCTGGTGGTATCTTTGATGAAAAATATGGTAAAAAAGTTTCCGTCTATTCTATTGATGGAATTTCTAAAGAAATTTGTGCTGGTCCACATGTTGAAAATACTTCTGAGTTAGGACATTTTAAGATCATAAAAGAAGAAAGTGTCGCTGCTGGTGTAAGAAGAATTAAGGCTGTATTAGAATAAAGTTTAGAATATTCTTGTTTATTTATATATTTTTGAATAAAATAATAGTTTTAAATAAAGTTTTTATTGATAATAATATGAAAAGAAAAATAGAAAGACCTGCGTGGAGTGAATATTATATGTTTAATGCTTTCTGGGCAGCTACTAGATCTAGTTGTTCATATCTTAAAACTGGGGCTGTAATTATAAAAGATAAGAGAATAATTGCTATAGAGTATAATGGTGCTCCTTCTGATATAAAAAATTGTTTAGATGTGGGATGTAGAAAAGACAAACATGGGATTGATTTTAATGATAAAGGAGAATCTGCATGCAGAGGAATTCATGCAGAAAAAAATGCAATGAATCAAATATCAAGGGAAAATTTGAAAGGAACCACAATGTATACTGTATTTTATCCTTGTTCAAGGTGCGCTAAAGAAATTGTTGGTAATGGGTTTGAAGAAGTTGTTTATTCTTTTTATTATAAAGAACCAGAATCATTAACAAAAGAATTATTTTCTGAGAAAGGTATAAAATTAAGAAAATTGGAATTAAAAATAGAAAAAGATTTTAATATGATTAAATTTGTAATGGAACAAAAAAGAAAATGATAATTTCTGCAAAAAAAGTTTTGGAATTAAATGAAAAATATAAGTTAGTTGAAAATCTTTCTGAAAGAGAATTGAAAAATCCTGAAGGTGTTGGTCTTGATATTAGAGTTGGAGAGGTTTATAAAATAAAGGGAGATGGTTTTTTAGGTGTTGAAGAAAGGAATACACCTGAAATTGAAAAAATAGCTGGTGTTGAAGATAAAGAAGTTATTTTGAAACCAGGAGATTATGTTCTTGTGAAAACAATTGAAAAAGTTAATGTTCCTGGTGAGAAAATTATTGTTGAAGAAGGAAAAGAACCTGTATTATTAATGCTCCATGTATATCCTAGAAGTACATTACAAAGATGTGGGATTTATTTTATGGGAACAAAAACTGACCCGGGATATTTTGGAGAATTAACATTTGCATTGAAGAATCTTGGGGATTGTAATTTTAAACTTGAGATTGGTGCAAGAATTGTTAATATTGTATTTAAGCAAGTAGTTGGAGATCTTCATAGAGAATATGAAGGACAATGGAAAGGTGGAAGAATAAATACAGAGAAAAAAGAAAAACAAATTTAATCTTGTGCTATAATTTCTTCTATTGTTTTTTCAAATATATGTTCTAATTTAGGACAATCACTGTTATTCCAATATCTTTCTACATCTGGGGACTGGCCTGTTTTGTCATTAACATTTTCTTTTGTTTCATCCATTTCACAATAAGTATGTGTTTCATCAGAATAAGGTCTGTATGATCTTGCATTTGTGCAAGAAGTACAACCACCTTCAGATCTATTTCTGTACCAAGATAATATACGTTGAACTTCTGATATGTTTATTACCTTAATGATTGGATCTTTTGGAAAAGAAATAGTAATAGTACCTCTTCTCTCTACATTTTCTAAAATTTCTGGAAGTGAATAAAGTCTGTCGCTGAATTGTGTAATCTCATCTCTAAGATTTTTTAATAAAAATCTGACATCTTCTCCTTTTTCAATTCTTTTTATTGTTGGTTGATATTGTATAATAGTTTTTAATGGCATTTTTTATTTAACTACCTCTGCTAATTTACTTGTGTCTGGTTCTGCATCCCAGGATTTTGGCCAAGTATCCCATTCTTCTGGATATGGAAAATTTTCTAAGTCGTAGCCTAGTTTTTCTAATGTTTCTTCAGATTGATTTAGGCCATGGCCTTTTGCTTCTGCATCCATTTGAGCTGCAATTAATCTTTTTAAACTTTTTTTGTCTTTACCAGAAGTTGACATAAAATAATCATCTAAAGATCTGCTATTTTTTTTATACATGTCTATGTCCCATCGTTTTTTTAACTCTATTAAAGCAGCTTGATAATCTCTATCATCTCTATGTTTGAACACAGAATTAAGCCATCTCTTGGTGGACAATTTTTCAAAAAAACCCATATCCTCTCTTTTTTCTATTCTTCTTATAAATTTCCTAGATAGTTCTTCATCGTCTTTATATCCTCTCATTTGTTCAATTTGTTTTTCAAGATTATCTCTGTCAACATATAATCCATAAAGATGTAAGGATGTACTTGTGTCAATATAAGAACCTAATTCTATAGGAATTTGAAGCATATCCGAAGTTTTATCTCTAATTAACTTCATTAATTCTACTTGTCCTATATTATTTTCATTCCATGCTTTTAATAAATCTCTACTTCTCCATATAGTCATGTAATTCATAACCTGTTGTCCATTTTCATCCATCAAAAATCTTATATTTCCTATTTGTAAACAAGGTGGATCTTCTTGTTCTGGAATAATATCTTCTCCAGTTATCCATGTAGAAAAATGATAATCTCTCCCTGTGATTCTTCCTTTTTTATCATAATCTGCTTTAATTCTTTGAAAAACAAATGGAAGTTGTGATGCAAATCTTTCATTATATGTATAACCCCACCGTTCTGGATGATCTTCATCTTTTTTCCAATGATTATGAATTCCATGTGTTACTTCAAGAATGTATTGCATAACACCTCTTCCGTCATCATGCATTCCGGGAAAATAAACTTTTGGTTCAGAATCAGGATTATTTATACTTACCATAATAGGTGCATCATAACCTAAACTCATCCCATGTTGGTGTTTTGGAGTTTCTACTCTTGATCCATAATCGTGACAAGTAAAAATAGATTTATGAGTTGCTTCTGCTAAATTTTCTGCTTCAACAAGAGCACCTTTAAGTTTTCCATTACCTCTGGTTATTGAAAAATTTTTATAAAATGTTAAGTGACTTTGATCATTTTTCATTCTTATACTTTATTTTCTTTTTTGTTTATAAAAATAGTTATAGTGAGAAATTCATAATTAAGAATATATAAAATTTAAATTTCTAATTCTTTTAATTTTGATTCTATGTGAAATAAATCTTGTTTTAATTGATCGTGTTTTGTTGCTGGTTTTCTTCTTGATTTTATTTTCCTTGGTTTTCTAATTGTTGTAGATGTTTTTTTAGTGTCTTCTTCTTTGGGTTTCTGCCCTTTGATTACTGGTAAAGTTTTTTTAAATTCTCTAATGGCTTTATTTGTTTCTCTTAATGTTTTAAATAAATTTGATCTTTCTTTTTCCTTATCTTTTTTAGTACTTGTGAATTTTCTATGACTTTTTAGAATTTTAACAGTGTATAGTGCTGATTTGAGTAAATCTCTTCTTATCGTTAAAGGAGAATTAATCTTAAAATATGTTGGAGCTCTAGTGTTTGTTTGTTTCATATTTGAGAACCAGATAATTTTCTTTCTACCATAATTAAATTTTCTTTTATTCTATTTACCTCTTCTTTCCACTTTCTTAATTCCATATCTTCTCTTTCTTTAAATCTCTCTATGCTAAGTAATGTTTCTTCTGCCTTGTTAATCTTATTTTTAACTGCATCAAGAGCATTTAGAATTTTTTTGTATTCTTCCATCTTAACATAAACTGGTTTTCCTTGTAATTCTGGTCTAGAAATTGGAGTTCCTTCTTCAAATGTTGGAGCTGCTGTTATTGGTTGTTGTCTCATTAATGGCTCTCTTTTAGGAATTTCAAAATCGCTTTCTTGTGGTGGTAATGACGGAACATCTTGCCTTTTTGGTGTTCCATAAGCAGGAAATTTTGGAAGTTTGCTTTCTTTAGGAATATCTGGAAATTTTGAAAGATTTGGAATTTTTGGTTTTTTCTTTTTAAAGGAGAACATAAATTAATTAGACGTATACTCTTATTTAAAACTTCTTTAGTATCTCTGTGTAGTAAAATTAAATAATGTTCTTTTATCAAAAGTTTTTTAAAGTTATTTTACTGATATCTATAAAATGAAGTTATTAGATGATGCAATGGATGATTTAATAAGAGAAATGATGGGAGAAGATGCTGTTTCTCTAATTAATTTGATTAAAAAGAAAAGCAATGTTAGTGAATTTAAAATTGCTGAAAAATTAAATTTAGGTATAAATCAAGTTAGAAATGTCTTATATAAATTACATGCTCACAATTTAATAGATTCTATTAGAAAAAAGGATAAAAAGAAAGGTTGGTATATTTATTACTGGACTTTTAATTTGGATAGAGCCTATGAATTACTTGTAGAAAATATAAAAAAGAAAATTGAAGATCTTAAAAATTCAATTAATATTCTAGGACGGGAAAAATTCTTTTTTTGTGATAATGACAGTATTACCTTTTCGTTTGAAAATGCTATGGAGCATAATTTTAAATGTCCTGAATGCGGAGAAGTTTTAGTTCAAAAGGAAAATAAAAAAGAGATAGATAAAAAGAGAAATCAAATTAGAAAATTAAGTATTGAGCTTGGTGAAATAGAAATAGAACTTGAAAAAATTAGGAAGAGAGAAGAAGCTAAAAAGTTGAGAAAGAAACCAAAAAAGAAGAAGAAAACTACTAAGAAGAAAAAAGTTAAGAAAAAAACTAGTAAGAAGAAAAAATCTAAAAAGAAAAAACCTGCTAAGAAGAAAACTACTAAAAAAAAGAAAACTAAAAAATCTAAAAAGAAATCTGTAAAGAAAAAAACTTCTAGAAAGAAAAAATCAAGAAGGCGGACCAAATAATATTTTGGCACCATCTAATGGGCCAAATGGAATCATATTAAAAATAAATAAAATCATATTTATCTTCTTTGTTAAATAAAGTGCAACCATTTGATTTTTGCTTAGTTTCTTTGCGAATTTTAAAATTAAAAAA
>NZBH01000011.1 GCA_002687815.1 archaeon
ATTCTGCAGCATATGTTTTTTTAGAAAAATCTTATATTTTATTAGAAGGAGATCCAGAAAAAGAAATTATTATTAATTTAAAATCAAAAGAAAATTTAGATGAAAAAGAATTAGAAAAATTAGGAAGAGAATTTTTAAATGAATTAATTAATTATTCTTTTTATCAAAAACAATCTAATAAAAATTCTGAAATAAGAAAAATTATTTTACAAAGATCCTTATTAACAAATGATTCAGAGTTTGGGGGAGAAGGAAAATCTATAGAGGATATTGAAGAAGTAGATATAGAAGACGAAGAAATAGATGATCCTGAAGGAATTGCGATTCCTTGGGAGGAAAAATACAAAACAGATGGAAATAAATAAGATTGCATTTTCATTAAATGAAAAATTCTATAAGAAAGAAGCGATAAAAGAATCTCTTAAGGATTTTAAAGAAGTTTGTGAGGGTAAAATAGAGAGAGATGAACAAGGAAATTTTAAAATAATCCTAATTCCTAAAGAAGAGACAGAAAAATTAAAAGAAGAGTTTTGTAATTATGTTCTTGGATTAATGAAAAATGAATTATTAGTTTAAAAATGAATGAAACAAAAAATAAAGAATATCAATTGAATAATTATAGAATTGAAAAAATTAATAATAAGTTTCTTATCACAACAGATCATGGATCTTGGTGTTTTTTAAACAAAGAAGATTTTGATTTATTAATAAAAGAAGGATTTCAAGAAAAACCAGAATTATTTAATGTTTTAGAAGAAAAAGGGATTATTTTGACAAATGAGAATAAAGATAAAATAATAAAATTATTAAAAGATAGATTTCATTTTTTATTTCAAGGGACAAGTCTACATATTATAATTCCTACACTAAGGTGTAATCAAAAATGTGTTTATTGTCATGCAAGTTCTAAACCTATTGATGACAAAGGGGAAGAGATGGATGAAGAAACAGCTAAAAAAACAGTAGATTTTATTTTTCAAAGTCCCTCAAAAACAATAATAATAGAATTTCAAGGAGGAGAGCCTTTGATTAAATTTGATATTATTAAATATATTATAAATTATGCAAAAAAATTAAATAAGGAGAAGAAAAAGAATTTAGTTTTTACAGTTGTGACAAACCTTACTCTTATGAATGAGGATAAAATGAATTATTTTATTGAAAATAGTGTTGGGGTTTGTACTTCTCTTGATGGCCCTGCTGAATTACATAATAAGAATAGACCATTTATGAATAATGTTGAATCTTACAAATTTACTGAAAAATGGATTAAAAGATTTACAGAAGAATATAAAAAGAAAAAAATAGAAAATAGAAAAATGAATGCTTTAATTACAATAACAAGAGAATCATTAAAATATCCAAAAGAAATTATTGATAAGTATGTTGAGTTAGGTTTAAAAGATATTCATTTAAGATTTTTAAATAATTTAGGAGATGCCAGACCTGTATGGGAGAGTATAAATTACTCACCTGAAGAATTTATTAATTTTTGGAAAAAATCTATTGATTATCTTCTTGAGATTAATAAAAAAAATATTTTTTTAAGAGAAAGGACGTGTTTTATAATTCTTAGAAAAATTTTAACAAATATTGATCCTAATTTCCTTGACATGAGAAGTCCATGTGGTGCGGCAATTGGTCAGCTCACTTATACCCCTAATGGAGATATTTTTACTTGTGATGAAGCAAGAATGGTTGGAGAAGATATATTTAAACTTGGAAATACTAAAAAAGATACTTATAAGAAAATTCTTACTTCAAGACAAACATGTGGGATTATAACATCTTCTATTAATGATTCTCAAATATGTGATTCTTGTGCTTACAAACCTTATTGTGGAATCTGTCCAGTTTGTAATTACATGGAGCAAGGAAGTATTATTGTTAATATTCTCAAAACAGCAAGATGCAAGATTTATAAAGCTCAGTTTACTTATTTATTTGAGAAATTACAACATCCAGAATACAAAAAAATATTTGTTGATTGGATAAAGAAATCTGAGTGAAATAAAAAAGAAAAATTTAAATAGATAAACTCCTAAATAGGTAAAATGAAAAAAGAGGTAAAAGAATCTAAGATTCCTAAAATTAAGAAAAAGATAAATGCTTTTTTAATTGGAGAAGAGGGGAAAATTTCTAAACAATCTCTTTTTAAAACAGGTGTAATTTTAGGTGGATTGGCTTTAAGTTCTACTTTAATTAAAGAGGTTGATGCAGCACACAGTAATACTCTTACTGCTAGTTATGGTGGTGGAACTGGAACAGCATCCCATCATGGAAACCATGGAAGTCATGCTTCTCATGGAAGTCATTCTAGTAATGGGTGGCCTTGGTGAGGTTATTTAAAATGAAAGATATAAATTCTAAAAAAATTCTTCCTCTTGAAGGCAATAAAAAACCAAAATTCATTATCTGGGTTGTTTTGGTTGTGATTATTCTTGTTATTATTCTAATTATTTTCCTTAATAGATTAGGAGGTTGTAAAAATGAAGAAATTGATCCTCAGTGTGTTGCTTTAATAAAAGAAGACTCTAGTTATTGTGATAAGAAACAAGATATAGAAAATGTTTCTTTGTGTTATGATGCATATCATCTTCAATTAGCAATTTTCAAAGTAGATTCTTCTTTATGTGGGGATATTGTCTCAGATACAACAAAACAAACCTGTCTTGCGGTTGTTAATGATGATATCTCTTTTTGTGATAAAGTTACTACAGACTTAGAAAAAAATGTTTGTAAGAATATTTTAGAATTGCAAGAACCAGAAGAGGAGTACCTTGATGGTTATTATGTTCTTACTTCTTTAAAAAGTAAAAATATAGAATTATGTGAAAAGATAAAAAACCATAATGATGCTTCACTTTGCAAAGCAGTTTTGAGTGATGACAAATCCTATTGTACAGATTTCCATGTTTGTCCTTAATTAATAGTTTATGCCAATAGAATTTAAAAGGAGTGTTTTCTTTCTAAATAAAACTAAATCTTGATTATCAAAAATGGATAAACCTATTGAATTAAATAAACCAATTAAGAATTTTTTTTATTGCTCTGCAGTTGATGGATGTGCTTCTAATTCCCATCTTGGAATGAGGATAATAAAATTCCTTAAAGAAAATAATTATCAGTTAGTTACAAAATCTAAATTTGCAGATATAATTTTTATAAATACTTGTATTGCAGTTAATCATACAGAAAAGATATCTAAAAAAACAATAGAATTTTTTATAAATAAATATGGTTCTGATAAAAACAAAAAGATTGTTGTCTGTGGGTGTTTGCCAAAAGTGATGAATATTGAAAATGAAAATGTAATTAAAATAAAAAACATTTCTGAAATAAACAAATTAATTGATACAAAAAAGAAAATTGAAGATATAAAATCTAATAGGTTTAATAAAGGATTATATAGAAAATATGAGGATGATGAGTTTTATATTCAGATTTGTTCAGGGTGTTTAGGAAATTGTAATTATTGTATTATAAAATCTGCTATTGGTAATTTAAAAAGTAGGTCACGGGAAGATATTATTAAAGAGTTTAAAAAAGGAATAGAATCAGGATATAAAAAGTTTGTATTATGGGGAGATGATTGTGGATGTTATGGGAAAGATATTGGGACTAATTTTACAGATTTATTTAAAACATTTTCAGAAATTAGTGATGAGGCTATATTTAAGATTGTTTATTTTGAACCAAATTGGTTAATTGAGCAATATCAAGGACTTAAACAATTTATAAAAAATAATAGAATTTATTATATAAATATCCCATTACAATCTGGTAGCAATAATGTAATTAATTTGATGGGAAGACATTATGATATAAATAAAACTAAAGAGATATTAAAAGAAATAAAAGAAATTTCTCCAAATATATTTTTAGAAACCTGTATATTGTTTGGATTTCCAGGAGAGACTCATCAAGACTTTTTGGATAGTATTGAGGCTGGAAAATATTTTGATTGTGCAAATTTTATTGTATTTTCAGAAAGACCAAATACTAAGGCTGCAAAAATGAAAAATAAGGTTTCTAAGAATATAAAAATAGAACGAGGCGAATTCATAAAAGAAATTATAAAAAAATATCCTAAAAAATACACAGTTAATGACGCAGATGATATAATTGAATCATAAAAAGGATTCAGAAAAAGGAATTAATTCTTCATCCCCCCATAACTTAAAATAATCTTTCCACAACCCCCCACATTTTTCTTTTAAAATACATTCCATACATTTTTCTGTTTTTATTTTATAAATATCTCTAATTGTTTGTTTACCAGTTTTATAAGTTAATCTTTTTTTTGATTGTCCTCCTATTTGAGTTACCACAGAGGAATAATTTAAAGAATATATATTAATTTTTTTATTTGAAAAGATTTCCTTATTAAAAATACAAAGTGGAAAATCAAAAACATTAATAGATTCAAAATCTTCAATATCTTTTAAGAGATTATTAATAATTGGTTTGATTTCCTTGAGTCTGACTAAAATATCTAAATAATTATGTTTTGCTGCACCGTCAGGAACAAGATTTGCAATATACCATTCTTTTATTCCAAAAGAAGAAATAAGTTTTGAAATTTCATTTAAAGATTTATAATTTAATTTTTGGACTATTGTATTAACAGACAGGTGTACTTTTTCAAATTTTTTTAGATTATCCATGCCCTTCAAGGTTTGTTTTAAGGCAACCTCTGATTTATTTATTTTTTTATTTATTTCATTATTTGTTGCATTTAGAGAAAAACAAATAGCATTTAATCCGCTTTTAATTAAATCATTACAAAATTTTTCATAACTTAACATTCTTCCATTAGTAGTTATGCTGATTTTTTCAAATCCATTATTTTTTGCAAAAAATACTAACTCACATATATCCCTTCTAATTGTTGGTTCTCCACCAATAAATTCTATTTTTTTAAATCCCTTTTCTTTTCCAAGAAGTATTTCTTTTTTTATATCTTCAGTAGATCTATCAAGTTCATTCTTCCTTCTATCTGAAACTGAACAAAAAATACAATTATTATTACATGCTGGTCCAATAAAAACAAGCAGTTTTTCGGTTTTCATTTTAATGGCTCTAATTCTCCAAAACCAAATTTTTTAGCATAATTTGTCCAAATACCTGTGCATTGGTTATTTAATTTACATCTCTTACAGATAAGGGATTTAATTTTTGTTTTAGGTCTATTATAAAAATTTTCAACTGCTAAGATTTTTGTCACAGGCATGTGTTTTTCTGCAATATGTTCTTGATGTTCTTGTATTAAACATAAGGGAATTCCCTCAATTAGAATCTTCTTTTTTTCAGATTTACAAAAGTTTATACATTCAATAACATTAGGGATAATCTCTTTTATTTTTGGAACTAATTCTTCAAAATTCTTAAGAGTTTGTCCTTGGGGCCGTATGAATACCATTTGAATTTGGTCTGCATTCATTTCAATAGCTTTTTTTGTTATTTTAAGTAAATTTTTATAATTTTGTTTAAAAATTACAGTATTTGTTATTAATTTTGCTCCATATTTTTTTATATTTTCCATACCTTTTAGGGTTTGTTGGAAAGATCCTTTGGTTTTTGAAAATTTATCTCCTAATTCTTCACAATCTGCATGAAAAGAGATTGTAAAAGAAGTAACTCCTTTTTCTATTAATTTTTTACAAAATAAATTATAAGATAACATTCTTCCATTTGTTTGAAGATGTATTTCATTAAATCCTAATTTTTTTGCGGTTTCCACAATATCTAAAATATCTTTTCTTATTGTTGGTTCTCCTCCAGTTAGTGTTAAAAAATCACATTCTTTAGAAGACTCTTTTAAATCTCGAATTATCTCTTCCTTACTCTTACTTTTAAATTTTTTAGATTTATCATCTAATACACAAAAACTGCAATTATTATTACAATTGCTTCCTAAAACAATATCTATTCTTTCAATTGGCATTTTTTAACAAGGATCTTGTGGACAGGATCCAAAACATTTATTTTTCAGTTGGTACTCACATTCCTTACAATCAAATTTAATAAACTTTTTTTTATTGCTATGGATTTCTTGGAGGGGTTTTTGTTTTTTTAAAAAGTCGTTTAGATTATCAAAACTTGTTATTTTTAGATTCATTGAACTTGGATTAGTACATATCCCTATTGTTAAATCTGGATTAACTACTATGGGAGCAGGGCACTTATGAATAAAAAGAATTTTATTTTTATTTTGTTTTAATTTAAAAATTTTATCAGACAAACATTTAGGAAAGACACAATCAAAATTAATAATAAAATTTTCTGATAAATATAATATTTTCTTAATAAAACTATTAATTTCTTTGTCATTTTCCATTAATTTTTTTAAATTAAAATCTTTATTTTTTTTAAAATAGCCCATCCTAGCGAAGTCTAGACGAATCTCTTTAATACCTAATTCTTTAGCAAAAGTCTCTATAAATTTTATGTCAAAATTAATATCTGTTATTGTATAACTTAGTTTTATTTTAGCAGAATCTATAAATCTAAGATTTTCTTTAACTATATTATATTTTTCTTTATTAATAATGCAAGGATTTATATTAATAAGAAAGGAATCAAAAATTTGATTTATCTGTTGAATCTCTGATTTGTTTAATTTTTTTGTAAAACTTGTAAGAAGATTGCTATGAATATTTTTTTCCTTAAGATTATCAAGCAAAAATCTAAGATGAGGATAAAGTAAGGGTTCTCCTCCAGTTATCTGAACTTTTAGATTAGGTTCTTTAGATAAATAATTTAATAACTTAGAAAGATTTTCAGAACTCATAGTTGTTGGTTTACCTGAATTTGTTAAAATCTCTTTAGTTCCTTTTTGAAAACAAAAATCACAATCATTATTACAATTATAATTTAAAAGTATGTTAATGCTCTTAGAAAAAGTGTCAGGAATCTCTTCTTTTTTTTCTGAAATTTTTTTTATTGGCTTGAGTTCATCTAGTCCATATCTTTTAGAATACTCTATCCACACTCCCTCACAAAAATCATCAAATTTACACTCTTTACATTTTTCAGATTTGATTTTTGAAATTTTTTTTCTAGAATCATCAACATCATAATTAACAAATTCTGGTCCAAGATGAATTTCTTTTTGAAATGGTGATTTTTTTTCAGAGATATAATCTTCATATTCTTCAAGGTAACAAAAAGGGAAGTAACGGATATGCCAGTGAGGAATTTTATTCTGAATTCCAATATCTAAAAGTTTTTTTAAGTAAGGAGATAATTCAGAGATTTTTGGAATAATCTCTTCAAAATTATTATAAGCCTCTCCTGTTGGGTCAACAAAAATAAATTCTGAATTTTTAATTCTTTTTTTTACTAAAAAATTTCCTATTTCTGGTAGATAGTTATAGTTTAATTTAGTTATTGTAGTATTTGACCCTATTTGTATCTTTTTTTGTTTTGCTTTTTTTTGTACATTTTCTAATCCTTTTAACAACTGATTGAAACTACCTTTAACTCTTGTTTGAAAATCATGAAGTTCAGGAGTATGGCCATGAATTGAGAAAATAACAGAATTTAAACCTGCATTAATTATTTTTTCTAAAAATGGTTCATAAGATAACATTCTTCCATTTGTAGTCATACATATTCTAGTATATCCTAATTTTTTAGCATATTTAATTAAGGTTATAATATCTTTTCTTATTGTTGGTTCTCCTCCAATAAAATCAACATAACGGCACCTATTTTTTCTTCCCTCTCTAAGATCACTTATTATTTTGTTTGTAGTTTCATCAGGAATTTTTCTTTTGTTAGAATCATAACAAAATCTGCAGTTATTATTACACTTATATCCAGTTACTATAACTAATTTCCTTTCTTCTTCATTTTCAATGTTTTTCATTTTTCAATTCCTTTTATTTGATGAAAAGGATTATCTCCTAAAATTAAATTAACTTTCTCTGGAACCTTGAATTCAATTTCTCCAAAAGTATTATAATATCCTTTTAAGATTCCTACACAGTATTTTGAATATGGGCAAGATAAACAAATCCTAGTTTCTCTTATTTTCATTTTCTCAACTGAAATCCAGGCGTTTTCCCAAAATTCTGTAGGAAGTATACAAAGAGGGAAATGATATAATCTAAAATAAATTTTATTATTTTTCAAAAGACTCATAGCCGGAACTAATTGGGGAATTGTTTTGGTGTAAGACACTGCAACTTCTTCTTTGTTCTTTAATGCATTACTTACTAAATCTACAAAAATAAAAACAACATATTTAACCCCTTGTAAATTTTTTATAATATATTTTGCTATCTCTTCTAATTGTTTATAATTTTGTTTTAAAACAATTACCCTTAATTCTACAGGTATTTTTAATCTTAAAAGATTTTTGATTCCTAAAACAGTTTGTTTAAAACTTCCTGGAGAGAGAGTTATTGAATCATGAACTTTAGAATTTTGTCCAAGAAGAGAGGCTGCTATTTGCATATTTTTATCTAAGTGTTTTTTAAATCTTAAAGCATATTTAAAGTAAGAGAACATTCTTGCATTTGACAAAATATTTATCTTAGTTTTAGGATATAATTCACGAAATTTATCAATTAATTCAAATATATTTTGATTAATAAATGGTTCTCCTCCAGTAAAAGTTATTTCTTTTGGGGTTGGTTCTTTCTCTTTAATTCTTGAAAGAAGATTGGAGAAGGTTCTTTCAGTTTCATCTAAATTTCTAACAAAATAATTTGAACACATAATACAATTATTATTACATTTATTACAGACTCTTATAGCAACCATTATTTTCTCCTTAAGATTATTGGTTCTCCTGGTTCATCTAATTTAAAATATTCTTCATAATTCCTTTCTGCTAGATTAAAGAGATTATTTGGGGGGATTGAAGATATAATGTATGTAATTCCTAATTTAAATAATTGTGATGGATAGATGCAAGCACTTCTTCCAATTAATATTTTTTCTCTTGCACCATTACATTTTTGTAAAATTTCATATAAAGACCCATTACAAATAGTAGATCCTGAAATAAAGATAACATCTGCCTTTTTTAAAATACTTTCATCAATATTTTCTTTTATTTCAATTTTTAAGTCTGGGTTTTCTTGTTTTATTTCATCAATTCTTTTTAGAATTTGTTTTTTTCTTATAGGATTTTTAAGGTGATTATCAAATCCAATTAATTTATTTTTTAAAGATTTATAATCAATAATTTTTGAACAATTTCCAAATCCAATCTCTACTACCAAGTCTGTTTCATTAATAATCTCTATGTTTTTTTCTTGATTTATTATAGTAAATAAGTTGTCTTCCTTAAATATTAATTTTTGAGAAATTGCACTTAATAATGCATTGTAGAGGCTTAAAAAATAAGGATGATTATTAAAAGAGATTTTAAAATCATCAATAAAAATATTTAAGTTATTATCAACTTTTAAATTATTTAAAACATATCCTCTAAAATCTCCCCACCCTCCGAAACACAAACAAGTTCCTATAGATCCATCAGAAAGTTCTACAATGGGATATATATCTAATAAAATCTTTTTAATATAAACCTCTTTAAGATTTGTTTTTTCTAACAAACTCTTGTATGTTTGCAAAATAATTGGTTCATTTTCAATCTTATTTTCTAGAGCTAGTTTTTCTAAAAGACTAAGTATTTCAGAATTAGGTGTTTTAAAATTATTTATTAATGGGGGGAAATTAACAGATCTTAAATTTTTTACAGGTTTAAATTCTTTATCTCCTTTTTTTTCAACATATTCTTTCCAGGGTCCTTCACATATCTCATTATACTTACATTCTTTACATTGGGGAAATTTTATTTTTCCTTCTTTAATCCTTTGACTAGTAAAATCATTAGTATTTTGAAACTTCTTCCCTTTAATCTCTGTTTCAGGGATTACTTTTTCTGCAATATAATCTTCATAACCTTTCATTAAACAATAAGGTATTGCTTCTGCCATTGTTCTTTTTCCTGCATTGATTCCAATTTGGAGTCCTTTGTGAATATATGGTGCTACTAATGATATGTCAGGAACAATAGTATCAAAGTTTTTCCAGGCATTTCCCATTGGGTGTACAAAGGCAAACTGAAATTGATTAACATTAAGCTCAACTAAAAGTTTTGCTATCTCTGGACAGTTTTTATAGTTTTGTTTAACTACAACAGTATTTGTTAAAACATAAGCTCCTAAAGATTTTAAATTTTTAATAGCTTTTACTGTTTGTTCAAAACTTCCAGGAACTTGAGTTAAAAAATCATGAAGTTCTTGGGTATGGCCATGAATTGCTGGAGAGAATTCTGTTGCTCCTGCTTTAATTGTTTTTTTACAAAAATCTAGAGATGAAAACATTCTAGAGTTTGTTTGTATTTGAATAACCTTATAACCCAGTTCTTTTGCTAAATTTACAAGCTTAAGAAAATCTTTTCTTATTGTAACCTCTCCCCCTGTAAATACTACTCCTTCACATCTTTTCCTTGATTCTATTAAATCTTTTTTAATTTCTTCAAAACTCCTATTTCCTCTACACTTATTGTCTGCTTGAACACAAAATCTACAATTATTATTACAAATAAATCCTGTCTTAATATCTAGCCTCTTATAATTTTCCATATTAGTTCTTTTTAATATCTAAATTATAATTTTTAAATTTCTTAATGATTTAATAATAATATTTAAATACACTATATTACTTATTTAATCAGAGTTATTTAAAGATTATGAAGAAAATGAGAATAAAAAAGAGGGTAAAGAAAAGTAAGAATTATTTTGGAATTTTTAATATATTATTTTGTTTAATCTTTATAATTTTGTTTTCTTGTTTTGTAAGTGCAGGAAATATTAGAATTTGGGGAGAAGATAAAAATGGAAATGTAGTTACACCTGTAACAAGCACACCTTGTGGTGCTCCCCTTTCAGGAAGTGATTGGACAACAGTAACCTTGCCAGGTTTTATAGAGAGTAATTATTGTACTGTTACAGGGAGGTATTATGTTAAATCTGATTCTAGATGTAATGATTTGAGAACTACAAGTGCTAATGCATTTTATGTATATACAAAATATAAAGATGCAGATGGTGATGATTATTCAGATGGAACAAGTAGGGCTTGTCCTGCCTCTGGTTATTATCTTGAGGGGGATCTTACTGCAACAAGCGGAGATTGTAATGATAATGATAATACTCTTTGGCAATCTCTTCCAGGATATGTAGATAGTGATGGGGATGGACATGGTACTGGAAGTATGCTAAGTGTTTGTTCTGGAAGCAGCCTTCCAGGTGGATATTCAGCAACAGGTGGAGATTGTGATGATACTAAGGGATTTATAAATCCTGGACAAAGTGAGATTTGTAATAATATTGATGATAATTGTGTTAATGGTCCTGATGAAGAAGAGGTGTGTCATATAACAGGAGCAGATTGGCAAAATATGGCTAAAGGTTTAATAATTACTGCTGATTTAAATGATTTAGTAAGATTAAGTGCTCCAGGAGATATTTTAGTAGGACAAAATGTTAATTATACAATCTATAAAGATGGGTTTTGGATTTTTAATACAAAAGTTGGTGTACAATCTTCTAGTGAAGGTTTCACAACATGGGAAGCAAGTCAGCCAGGAACATTTTATTTTAAGGCAGGACTAGATGGAGGGACAAGTGTTACTTCAGGAGATTTAGAAGTTTCAAATATTAGAATTGTTTCAAATCCTGTTGCAGATATTACAGGGCCTGAAGATAGGCAGATTTATTTTATAGGAACTGATTTAGAATTTACACAAAATAGTTATGATGAAGATGATGAA
>NZBH01000012.1 GCA_002687815.1 archaeon
GCCTTTTGATGTAGATAAATATTTGGAAAGGGCACGAATAAATGCAGAGGGTTTTCCTGAAGCAGTTGAAAAAGCACTTGAAGGAATTAGTACAAAATAGTACAAAATCAGATTCTGCTAAGAAAGATACTTTAGAAAATATTTAACCAATATAATTACTTGTGTCTGTTTTTTGATTTACTCTTGGTAAAGGTAAATGTGGTGGTAGGTTTACTTCTTGTGCAAAAGTTAATGTTTTAACGGTACATCTTAGTAAAATTGTATTAATTAATTCTACCATAATTTCATTTGCTATTTTTTTGTCTTTTTTCCAATTTTTAAGAATGTCTTTTACTTTCTTTTCATCTTCTATGTAAAGTAAATGTCCTTTTAATGACATATTTCCTACTTTTGGATCATAATCTATTGAAAATTCGAAATTAAATTTTAAACCTTGTTTGTTTGTATTGCCTAAAGATAGTTCTTTTTCTTCTACTGATTTTACAGAAACATTATTCTTTACTTTAACTTGACCTGTTATTGGGTTCTGTTTTTCTATACTTATTTTTTCTAAACTAAATCCTACGACTGGCATTTTTATCTGAAATTTTTGACTTTTAAGGGTATATAAAGATTATTGTATTATAACCTTATTTTATTTTTTTAAGAATTTCTTCTTTTCCTTTCCAGTCTAAAGCTTCTTTTAGAACTTGTGCTATATTTTCAGCTGGAATTATTTTTATTTTCTTTATGTTCTCTTTTGATAATAAAACATCTTTTTCATTTGCTTTTGGAATTATTACTCTTTTTATACCTGCTTCAATTGCTGCTTCTATTTTTGCTGTTACTCCACCTACTGCAAGTACTTCTCCACGAATAGATAATGATCCTGTTAATGCAGTATCTTGGAAGAATGGAACTTTCTTTAATGCTGAAATAATAGAAGTTGCTACAGCTATTGATGCTGAATCTCCTTCTACTCCTTCTCCAGCTGTTTGTAAGAATTGTGTATAAATATCGTATTTCTCACGAATATCTTCTCCAAAGTATTTCATAATAATAGCTGAAACATTTTTTATTGCTTCTTTTGCTATTTCACCAAGTTTTCCTGTAGCAATAAATTCTGCTTTTTTTCCTCCTGGTGTTACTTCTGATTCTATTGGTAAAACAATACCTGAAAAGTATCCGTCGCCTCCTAAAACTGCTAAACCATTAACTCTTCCTATTTGTTTACCTGTTGTTATAATAACATCGTATTTCTTTTTATCTTCAATATAACGATCTGCTAATTGTTGTTCAAGTGTTCTTGCTAGTTTTTTTGCTTCTAAAACATGATTTCTAGTAACCAATTTTGATTTTTGTTCTAGTGCAAGATCTCCAGCTGCTCTTACTAAGCCGCCTAATTCTCTTAATCTTAAAGTTAATTTATTTGCTGTACCTGCTCTTTTTTTTGCTTCTTCTATTATTTCTAAAACAGCTTCTCTTTTGAAATGTGGAATTTTTTCATCTTTTTTAATTTCTTGTGCTATAAATTGAACTAATTTTGATCTATTTTCTTCAGTATCATCAATTGTTGCATTCATGTAAACTTCATAACCATAACCACGAATTCTGGATCGTAAAGCTGGATGCATTTTTTTTACAGTCTCGAAATTACCTGCTGCAATAAGAACAAAATCACATGGAACTGGTTCTGATCTTGTCATTGCTCCTGATGAACGCTCAGATTGACCTGTTATAGGATATTTTTTCTCTTGAATTGCTGTTAAGAGTTCTTGTTGAGACTGTGGAATTAGGTTTGCTATTTCATCTATGAATAAAACACCTTTATTTGCTCTATGAATCATCCCAGGTATTAATCTTTCATAAGGTGGAGTTCCTAAACCTCCACTTTGTAAAGGATCATGAAGAACATCTCCAAGTAAAGCTCCTGCATGTGCACCTGTAGCATCTAAGAAAGGTGCTTTCTTTTTTTCTGAATTATCAATTAATAATTTAGGGGTTTTATTTGTTTGTGTTAATTTCATTTTTTTCCCTAAATTCATAAATATTACAAAAACTGCTAAGAACATCATTGAACCAATTAAAGATGCTGCTGCCATAATGTCGCCATATTGTTTTCTTATCCACCATGGTATTATCATAGCAACTATAAGTAAAATAAAAAATAGAATATTTTGATTTTTAAAAGAACCTACTTCTTGAAGTTTTGCTTTTGTAATTAGTTCTTTGCCTTTTCCTTTTGGTAATGTCCTAATTAATGGGATATTTTCATCAGAAGTATTTGGTAAGGAAATGATATCTATTAATTTTTCTTTTGGTAAAAGTTCTGCTAAAGCTTGACCTAATAATGATTTTCCTGTTCCTGGTTCTCCTATTAAAAGAACATTTCTTCTTTGACTTGCTGCTTTTTTAATTATAGTAATAGCTTCATCTTGACCAACTATTTGATCAATTAATTTTGGAGAAATTTGTATTTCTTTTGTTGTTTTAAAATTTTTAAGATCCATCTTATAGATTAAAAAATAATAGTTTATTAAAAGATTGTGTTTTTACTAAAGAATATCTTCTTCTGATATAACAATAAAATCTCCTACAGCTATAACAGCACTATAAGGAATTATTAAGCTTCCTTTTGTATCTTTTTCTAATTCTACACCTTCTGCATAACCTGTTGGATTTTTTAGAGTGATTTGTATTAATTCGCCTGTCCTAGTTTCAAAAACAAGATTTCCTACTTCTCCGAAACGCTTTCCTGTTTTTGTAACAACAGTTTTACTTAACAATTGTTTTGAATATTTTTTTTCTTCTTCTGACATTTTAATTAAATAAAGTATAGGTGTTTCCTTTATAAATTTTTCTAGTTTTTAAAGATTATTATTACTTGTTAATATTTAATGTTTTATTAAAATTAACCCTCCCACACCTTTATTTCTATTGGAGATGTATACTCTTTTTTTATATTTGTTTGTAGTTTTTCCGAATGTTCTTGTTGTTTTTAATGAAAAAACTCTTTAATTTTTTAATATTATTAATATAATAATAATATAATAATTTTTTATATATAATTAATTATATTTTAAGAGTAATTCTTAAGAACGATTAAGAAGTGATAATAAAATTTAATTTATAAATTTTTTTATATTATATAATATATATAGAAGAAGTGTTATCATTCTAAAGTTCCATAAGAAATGATGGTGCTAAAATTAAAAATAATTTTGAAAATTTTAGTGATTTTTATTGATTAATTTTTTCCATCTGAAATGTAGGAGGTGGGCTATTGTTTATCATAATAATCTTTAAATACAATTGTGATATAAAATTCTTATGAAACAAAAAGGGTTGGTAAATTTCTTTGAAAATTTTCTTAAAAAGGATCCATTATTTGTAAATAAAAAAGCATTACAATCTAATTATTCACCTAAGAGTGTTCCTTATAGAACTAAACAAATTCAACATATAGCTGGAATTCTTGCTCCTTGTTTAAGATTGGAAAAACCATCTAATGTTTTTATTTATGGTAAGACTGGAACTGGTAAAACATTATGTGTTAAACATACTACAGATCAAATTTTGGATGTAGCTAAAGCTAAAAATATAAACCTTAGAGTTTTTTATATAAATTGTAAATTAAAAAGAGTTGCTGATACTGAATATAGGTTACTAGCTCAATTAGTAAGACATTTTGGAGAAGAAGTACCTTCTACTGGATTGCCTACAGATGATATATATAAACTTTTTATTAAATCTGTTGATGAGAAAAAGCAATTGGTAATTTTAATTTTAGATGAAATAGATCAGTTAGTTAAGAAAATAGGAGATGAAATTTTATATAACCTAACTAGGCTTAATTCAGAGTTAAAAAAAGGAGAAATTTCTGTTATAGGAATATCTAACGATTTAATATTTGCAGATAATTTAGATCCTAGAGTAAAAAGTAGTTTAAGTGAAGAAGAATTAGTATTTCCTCCTTATAATGCAATTCAATTACAAAAAATATTGAAACAAAGATCTAAATTATCTTTTAGAAATGAAGTTGTTGAAGGTGGTGTTATTGAAAAATGTGCTGCTTATGCTGCTAGGGAACATGGAGATGCAAGAAGAGCTTTAGAATTATTAAGAGTTGCTGGTGAACTTGCTGAAAGAAAAAATGAAACTAAAGTTAAAATTAAACATATAGATGAAGCAGAAGAGAAAATAGAAAGGGATAGAATTTTAGATATTGTAAGTACACAACCAAAACAATTTCAATTAACTTTACATTCTATTTTGAATGTTTGTTTACCTAATAAAAAGAATCCTATTTTTACTGGAGAAGTTTATGAATTTTATAAAAGTGCATGTATGAACATTTCATTTGTTCCTTTGACACAGAGAAGAATAAGTGATATTATTGCAGAATTAGATATGTTGGGGATGATAAATGCTAAAGTTATTAGTAAAGGAAGATATGGTAGAACAAGGGAAATTTGTTTAGCTATTCCTAGGTCTACTATTCCTAAAATAGAATCTATTCTAAAAGATTCATTGGGTTTATGAATCATAAAGAAAATAATTTAGTTAGTTTTTTTTTAGATAAAGGGTATTTAATTAGCCCTGATTTTATTGATAAACTTGATTCTAAATTTAATAAAGAATATTTTTTTGATTTAATTGATAAAAAAATACTTTCTAAGGAAAAACCTATTATTTTAAACAATGATCTTAAAACAGTTTTAAATAATGGTAACTCAAATTTAGATATTAATTGGTTTGAATTTGAAAATTCTAAAGCTTTATTAGAGAAAGGTAAAGATGGAAAAATATATACTACTTTTTTGGATATTCTACAATCTAATATTTCTGATGATAAGAAAAAATTATTAAAAAATATTTTAGATGATGTTAAAAAACCAGAAGAAGATATAGATTTAACGAATAATAAAGATGATTTAGTAAATCCAGAAGATAAAAAAGGAACAACAATAATTTTAGATTCTTATTTAGAGGATCCTAAAAAAAGAGATATTAAAGATTTTGTTTCTTATTTTAAAGTTAGATATGAATCTATTAAAAAATTATTAATGGTTAGACAAGAATTACAGAATTTAGTTTCAATAAATAGACTTTTTAATAAGAATCAAATAGATACTGTTTCTATTATAGGACTTGTTTCTGAAAAATATACTACTAAAAATGGAAATATTTTATTAAAAGTAGAAGATATTACTGGCTTTATTAGTGTTTTAGTTAGTAAAGAAAAAAAAGAGATATTTGAAGAATCTTCAAATATTGTAGAAGATGAAATTATTGGGATTGTTGGAGTTGTAAGGAATAAACTTTTTTTTGCAAATAATATTATTTGGCCTGATATACCTATGAAGGAATTTAAAAAAAGTAGTGATGAAGTTTATGCAGCTTTTATTTCAGATCTACATATTGGTTCTAAGATGTTTTTAAGTGAAGATTTTAAAAAATTTATTAAATGGATTAAAGGTGATCTTGGAAACCAAAAACAAAAAGAAATTTGTAAAAAATTAAAATATTTATTTATTGTTGGAGATTTGATTGATGGTTGTGGAATTTATCCTGGACAAGATAAAGAATTAGTATTGAAAGATGTTTATAAACAGTATGAATTATGTGCAGAAATTTTATCTGAAGTAAGAGAAGATATAACAATAATTATTTGTCCTGGGAACCATGATGCATTAAGAATTGCTGAACCTCAACCTGCTCTCTATAAAGATTTTGCTAAACCTTTATGGGATTTACCTAATGTAATAATGGTTAGTAATCCATCACTTGTGAATATTCATTCTTCTGAAGATTTTTTAGGTTTTGATGTTTTATTGTATCATGGCTATAGTTTTGATTATTATGTAAAAAATGTTAATTGTATAAGAGAAAATGGTGGTTATGATAGGACAGATCTTTTAATGAAATTTTTATTGCAGAGAAGACATTTAGCACCAACTCATACTTCTACATTATATATTCCGACTACAAAAGAAGACCCTTTATTTATAAAAAAAGTTCCTGATTTTTTTGTAACAGCACATGTTCATAAACTTAGTGCTACTAATTATAAGACTGTTACTATGATTTGTTGCTCTTGTTGGCAAGCAAAAACAACATTTCAAGAAAAAGTTGGTCATGAACCTGATCCTTCTAAGGTTCCTTTGGTGAATCTTAAAACAAGAGAAGTAAAAATCTTAAAATTTGGAAGTTAAAATGAAATATAGTGAAAATATAAAAAAATATTTTGAAGAAATAGATAGTAAAGTTAGTAATGCTTATGAATTTGCAGAGAAAGTTAGAAAAGTAGGTTATGATCCTGAAGATAAAGTAGAAATTTTAGTTGCAGAAAATATGATTCAAAGAGTTGAAAGTTTAATTTCTACTATTATGCCTCAAATAAAAGATTCTGGTTTTGTTGAAAGAGTTGAAGAATTAGAAAAAGAATGTGGTTTGCAAGATTGGAGAGTTGCTTTTTTAATTTCTTTAGAAGTTGCACAAGAAAAATTTTGTAAATTTGAAAATAAAAAAGAAGCTGCTGAAGTTGGTTTAAGAGTTGGTATGGCTTATTTAACTAATGGTGTTGTTGCAAGTCCTCTAGAAGGTTTTACTAGGTTGGAATTAAAAAAAACAAAGAAAGGAGAAGATTATTTTGCTTTGTATTTTTCTGGTCCAATAAGAAGTGCTGGTACAACAGCTGTTTGTGTTTTTTCTGCATTGGCTGATTATGTTAGAAGTAAGATGGGTTATGCAGCTTATGATGCAACTGATGAAGAAGCAAGTAGAATGTCTACCGAGTTATTTGATTTTCATGAAAGAGTTACTAATTTACAATATTTACCAAGTAAAGAAGAAATTGAATTTTTGGTTAAACATTTACCTGTACAAATTGAAGGAGAGCCTACTGAGAAATATGAAGTTAGTAATTATAAAGATCTTGAAAGAGTTGATAGTAATATTATAAAAAATGGTGTATGTTTGGTAATGGCCGAAGGTTTAGCACAAAAAGCAGCAAAATTTTGGGGTAAGTTTTCTCAATGGAATAAAGAATTTGATATGAAGCATTGGAATTTTTTAGATAAGTTTGTTAAATTACAAAAAGAAATAAAAGCTAAAGGTGAAAAATCAGAAGAAAATAGTGAAAAAATAAGCCCTAATTATACTTTTATTTCTGAATTGGTGGCTGGTAGACCTGTATTTACACATCCTTTAGCCAAAGGTGGTTTTAGATTAAGATATGGTAGATCTAGAGTTTCTGGACTTTCTGCACAAGCTGTACATCCTGCTACAATGCTTATTCTTAATAGTTTTATTGCTTCTGGTACTCAATTAAAAGTTGAAAGACCAGGAAAAGCAGCTACAATTATGAGTTGTGATAATATTGAAGGACCAATTGTTAAATTAAAAGATGGTAGCGTTGTATTTTTAGAAAATAAAGATATGGCTAAAGAGCATTTGAAAAATATAGAAGAGATTTTGTATTTGGGTGATATATTGATAAATTATGGTGATTTTTATGATAGAGCTCATGTTTTAGTTCCTCCTGGTTATTGTGAAGAATGGTGGATGGTTGAAACTGGAATTAATAAAGAAAAATTAAATATTGATGAAGCAATTAATTTATGTAAAGATAAAAAAATTCCATTACACCCTAGATATGTTTATCATTGGAGTGATATAACCAAAAATCAATTTAATAGTTTAATTGAATGGTTGAAAAAAGGAAGTCTTAGTGATGATAAAATCATTTTACCTTTTGTTTATGATATTAAGTTAGAAGTAAGTGATGAAAATCCTAAAAGAGTTTTAGAAATTTTAGGTGTGCCTCATAGAGTTGTTTCTAAAGAACATGTTGTAATAGAAAATGAATGGGCTAAAGCATTTTTATTTAGTGTTGGTGGAACTAGTGCTTTTACTATAAATTTAGAAGAGTATAAAGATGTTTTAAATATTTTAGAAAAACTTTCTGGAGTTAAAATACATGATAAATCTGGAACTTTTATTGGAGCAAGAATGGGTAGACCAGAAAAAGCTAAGATGAGGAAATTAACTGGAAGTCCTCAAGTTTTATTTCCTGTAGGTAAGGAAGGAGGAAGATTAAGAAGTTTTCAGTCTGCTTTGGAAACAGGTTTTATTAAAGCACAATTTCCTTCAAAATTTTGTGAAAAATGTAAATTGGATACTATTTATAATATTTGTGAAGTTTGTAATAATAAAACAATACAAAAACCTGATTCTGAAAATGTTTATGAAACAAAAGAGATTGATATAAAACATTTTTTTAATTGTGCTTTTAAAAAATTAGGTACGAGAAGCTGCCCACCTTTAATTAAAGGTGTTAGAGGAACTAGTAATGAAGATCATACACCTGAAAATTTGATAAAAGGAATATTAAGAGCAAAATATGGTTTATATGTGAATAAAGATGGCACAATTAGATATGATATGACTGAAATGCCTATAACCCATTTTAAACCTAAAGAAATAAGAACTTCTATTGAAAAATTGAAAAAATTAGGTTATGTTAAAGATATTCATAGAGATGAATTAAAAAATGAAGAACAAATTCTTGAGATAAAACCTCAAGATATTATTTTACCTTCTTGTCCAGATACATTAGATGATAAGGCAGATGAAACTTTGTTGAAAATAAGTCAGTTTATTGATGAATTACTTGTTAAATTATATAGTGTTAAACCTTTTTATAAAATTAAAAAAGAAAATGATTTAGTTGGACAGCTTGCTATAACTATGAGTCCCCATACATGTGCTGGTATTGTTGCTAGAATAATTGGATTTTCTGAATTACAAGGATTGTTAGCCCATCCTTATCTTCATTCATTTATGAGAAGAGATTGTGATGGTGATGAAGCAGGAATTATGTTGTTAATGGATGCTTTAATAAACTTTTCAAGGAAATTTTTGCCAGCTCATAGAGGAGCAAGACAAGATGAACCTTTGGTTTTGAGTTCAAGATTAATTCCTAGTGAAGTTGATGATATGGTATATAATATGGATATTGTTAATAGATATTCTTTAGAATTTTATGAAGCAGCTTTAGAATTTAAAATGCCTTTTGATGTTAAAATTAAAAGAGTTGCTGATATTTTAAATACTAAAGATCAATATGAAAGTATGTTGTTTACACATGATACTTCTAATTTAAATAATTCTGTTATATGCAGTTCTTATAAAAGTATACCTACTATGCGAGAGAAAGTTGCTAGTCAAATGGATGTTGCTGAAAAATTAAGAGCTGTTGATGAAACTGATGTTGCTAAATTAGTTATTGAGAAACATTTTTTGAGAGATATTAAAGGTAATTTAAGAAAATTTAGTATGCAGCAATTTAGATGTGTTGGTTGTAATGAAAAATATAGAAGGCCTCCACTAGTTGGTAAATGTTTGAAGTGTGGTGGTAAATTAATATTTACAATATCAGAAGGTTTTGTTACTAAATATCTTGAGCCGAGTATGGAGTTAGCTGAAAAATATGACTTACCTGCTTATTTGAAACAAACTTTGGAGTTGACTAAAAGAAGAATAGAAAGTATTTTTGGAAAAGATAAGGATAAACAAGAAGGTTTAGTTAAATGGTTTAATTAAATCTTTATTTTGATTTATTTCTATTTTTTGGTTAAGAATATTTTGGATTAAATTTTCAATTTGTTTCTTTTTTTCTTCTATATCTGTTTTTTCTTCTATCTCCTCTATTGTTTCTATTTTTTCGTCTAATTCTTCCATTTCTTTTTCTACTTTGTTTAATCTGTTATTAAGAAACATAAATTTTTCTGTTAAATTATCTGAAACAATTTTACTTTTAATTGTTCCACTTTTAAGTTTAAGAGAAGAATATTGGTTAGATATATTTTCAAGTTTTGATTTATTAAGACTTTTTAATGTTTTTAGGACTTTTTCTTTCTTTTTATCTTCTTTAATTTCTATTTTATTTTTATTAATTAATTCTTCCATTTCTTTTAGATAATCTAAAATTTTTAAATTAGAGTCTTGAGAAAAAGTAGTTAATGGAGAATTTAGATATTGCTCTACTAGTTGTACTTTATTCATATTTTGGAATTTTTTAAAAACTCTTTCTAACGGTATAAATATTTGATTTATTTGAGTTTCTGTATTTGTAATTTCTTTTATTAATTCTTCTTTTTGTTCTTTTAAATCTTTTAAATTTTTATATTCATTACTGTTTTCTAATGATGAAATTTTTTTTATAATCTCTTTTCTAAATATTTCTTTTTCTACTTTTTTAATTTTAGTTTCTTTTATCTTGTTTTTAGCTTTTTCATTTATGTTTATATTTTCTCTAAATTCTTTTATGTTTTTTTGACAATTTTTTATAATAGTTATTTTTTTATCTTCTAACTTTGTTTTTATTTCTTTTACTAAGTCAAATGATTCTTTAATATTTATTACAACTTTATTTATTTCTTCTCCTATTAATTGTTCAATAATATGGTGATTCTTTGCAGTTTTTTCATTTAGTATATTTAATTTTTCTTCAAAATTTGAACAATATTCTAAAGAAGATTCGTAAGATATATCTGCTGGAATTTTTATTTGTTCTGAGAATAATTGTGCTTGTCTTACATAAGCTTCTTTATTTCCCATAACAGTTAGTTTAATTCTTTGTTCAATATTATCTTTTATTTCTGTTTGTTCTAATAATTTAAGATTTGTTTTTAAATCTGTTATTTTTGTTTCAATTACTGAGAAACAATTTCTAATATCTTTTTTAAAATCATTAATTTTTTCTATAGTTTGTTCGTTAAACCAATTTTCTAAGCTATTTAGATCTATTTCTAAAGGTTTTTCTTCTTGTTTATTGAATAATGCTTTGAACCAATTCATGTTATTATTGTAAGGTTGTAGCTTTATAAAGATTTATAATATGAAAAATAATATTATTGGTAGTATTAAACAACCCATTAAATGATAAAGAATTCTCGGTTTTGTGCATAAAGTCTTTTCTTGCACAAAAACTTTAAAAAAGTTGTTTCTTTAGTATTTTTATGAATAAAGAAGAAATTACAGAGTATCTTAAAGAAAAGTGTAATGGCTTGAATTTAATTAACTTTGAAGTAAAAGATATTTATAATAA
>NZBH01000013.1 GCA_002687815.1 archaeon
AAGATGAAGATGAAGATGAAGATGAAGATGAAGATGAAGATGAAGATAAAGATGAAGATGAAGATGAAGATGAAGATGAAGATGAAGAAGATGAAGAAGAAGAAATAGAAGAAGAAGTTAAAGAGAAAACAAAATGGGAAAAATTTAAAGATTTTCTCAAAAATTAAAGATGGGAAGGTGACATGATTACAGTAGTTTTATGGTTATTGTTTGCTTTAACGGCATTTTTAAGTGGTTTTTTATTTTATGCTGCGTTTAATCACAAGGATAAAATAAATGATAGATTGCCTAAGGGTGATTACTACTCAGCATCTGATATAGTAGCATATTTTGGTGTAGCGTTTGCTATAATATCTTTTATTGTACTTATATTTGCCTTTGGGATCCAAGTAACTTGGAGCAAAGCAGCTGTAGAAGTAAGTTTAATGAATAAACAATACGGAACAGAGTATACCACTAAAGAATATTTTTGGGCAAGAGATGAAATAAATTTGTTCTTGAAAAAAAGAGATAACATATGACTGCAGATAGAGAATATATAAAAATAGAAACAGAAATGTATCAAAATATATTAGATCCAAAAAGGGATACACCACTAAATAAAACTGAGGCTCATAACTATTTCACTAGAGAAATAAATAAAACACTACTTATATTGGGTACTAATCTTAATGCTGTTTGGGAAGAAGAAGAAAATAGGGAAGCTATTTCTCGATTGTATAGAGAAATAAATGAAATTTTTATAAAAGGTTATCTGGATGGGAAAATGTTTACAGAAAAAATACAAAGAAAATACAAAGAAAATACAAGATGGAAAAGATTTTTAAAGTATTTAAAATGTTTTAGGATGTAGTAATGGACATAACAGAAAGTTTACATATTGAAGTTGATGCTCCTTCAGTGACGCTTTTTAAAGACAAAGAACATATAGAAGCAGTGATAAGTGTAAAAAGAAGCGGGCGGAAGGAAAAAAAATATCGTAGATTATTAGATATTAATATGTTTGGATCAATATTCCAACAAATCTGGAAAACCATAGGAGTTGAAATAGAAGATGCTTTTGCAAAAGACGAAGAATAGTATTACAGTAAAAATTGAATGGGCAGGAAAAGAAACTCCATTAACTGCGGAAGATCTAGAAAGATTGTTAAATATATTAAGTGCAAATAAAAATCTTTATAAAGTGACAAAGATTAAACAACTTACAATGAAAGCAAAAACTGAATTTATTCCAAATGAATAGGAGAGAACATGTTTATTAAAAGTGCAGATGATCTTGAAGCGTTTATAGAGCATTTAGATCATGATGATAAACCAATGCGAATAGAAACAGAAGATGGTTATTATCGCATACCTTCTAAGTTAAAATATAGAGAAAAAATCATTAAAGCCCTGGAAGATATATTAGAAATGATAAAAGAAGAAAATGAGTAGTGATATTGCATGGCAACTTTCTATACTTGCAGTAGTTGTATCAGTAATAATATTTATTTCTTTATACAACTATTTCAAAAATCCTACAAAACATCCATGTAAACCATGTAAACATCACTGGTATATATCTATACCACCTGAATCAGATTATGATAATAGAAGTGGTCCAAGATGTAATCTTGAAAATGATTCACCAAAAGATATTATGCATTGGGAAGCCTGTAGAAAATTTGAATACAAAAGATTTTGGAAAGCAACTTTATTCGTAAAGTATATTTTTAGTGGAAAAGTTTAATAAAAAGGAGAAGAAATGTTAAGCTCTCAGATTGAAAAACCAAATTGGGTTAGAATTTTAGACACCATCTCAGAAAAGATGGATGATGGTCATGTTTCCGTATTGCGGTTTACAACTGGCTGGAAGATTATTCCAAAAACTGTAGAGGTTTTTCCAGAAGAATACAGACTTATTGGAGATGAATATCCTGCAAAAATGTCACTTCAAGAAGCGTTAATATTATATATTGACAGGCAACTAAATAGGGAAAAAAATAATGCAAGGTGATGGATATCAACCACTCGGTACAAATGATGAACAACTTGAGGTTCGCAAAAAACAAAAAAAAGCAGAAAAAGATAAAACTATAATGGATCTTATGGTTGAGGATCACGATAAATTAAAAAGAAAAGTAAAAAACCTTAAGAAGAAAGTCAAGAAACTTGAGAGAAAAAATAGAAATCTTGAACGCTATGGCAACTACAAAAATTCATATCCAGCTTAATGAAAGACTGCAAGTTCTGTGATTTTTATTCTCCGATTAATAAAGATGAATGTCTTCTAAAGACCAATAACGACAAAGAGAGAAACAAGGATCACGCCATAGATAAGGCAAGAACATGTGATGAATTCTCTCAAAGGTATGAGTATTGGAAACTAAGAAGTGTATATTGATATAAAAGAAGTCCTCGATTTAAAAAGAAGATTGGAAGAAATAAACCGCTTACCTATTAAAAGTATCAAATGGTATTATAATGGAAATAGAGTTTTAGTTAAGAAGCATCTTAGGAACAGTTGGAAGAAAAGTAATTTAGATTTTATAGATGTCTTCATTTCAAACAGCCCAAGATTAAGAGAACTTATGAAAAAACTCAATGAAGAAACAGAAAAAGAAGTTATGAAACATTTTTTGGAGGAAAATGATGGAAAAACTTGATCTTAAAGAATGTAAAGAAGGTAAAAGCTCACAAGCTTACTGGATTTGTCAAATCATTAGAAAAATCAACGAAATAATTGATTATATTAATGAGAATGATACAACAGAAGCATTGAAAGAAGATGATAGCGATTTAGAGAAAAAAAATAAAAGCATTTTCGACTACCTTAAAGAAAGAGGAATAAAGTATGCAAGTCTTGATACAAAAACAGGGATTTGCACTGTATTCCCAAAAGATGGATGGGCTCTTCATCTAGATAAAAGATTTTTAAAAGAATATAATATTACATGCACTTTTCCAGGAGAAACTTGGGATGTAAAGAAAAAAGAGTAGTCTCTAATATTTTTTCTACTTTATCTTTTTCCCAATAGGGGATTCTTATTAAATCAATATTATTATCTGAAGCAAACTGTGATTTGATTTTATCATGTAGTTGTGTTTGTTTTAGTTTCTCCTGGTTTTTAGCTCGTCTTGATGCTCTATAATGTAGTTCTCCGTCATATTCAATAAGAATATTTTTATTTGGAATATAAAAATCAAAAGGCAAAGGTTTTTTATTCCTGCAGTTTTTATATCTTTTCTGCCTTTCGTAAGTGACGTTGTTTTCATCTAAAAATAATATTATCCTCCTTTCTGCATGAGAACTTTTACAGATTGGACAACCTTGTTTTCTATAAAGATGTTTGTTTGGAGATTGCCAAAACTCTCCATGTTGTGGACAGATTATACAGATTTTTGTATAGTTATTTTTGTAGATTACTTTTGAGTAATCATATTTGTTGTCATGAATTTTGTTTACTCTTTCTGTGAAATCTTCTATAGTAAGTCGTTGTTTATCACTATATTGCTTTAATAACTCAAACTTACATTTAGGACAACCTCTATTATTTAAAATATTGTTTGCACTGCATAAGAACTTACCATGTTTAGAGCAGACAACTATTGATTTTCCATAAGTTCCTGTATATACAAATCTTGAGTAATCAAAGTCATGTGTGTTTCTTGTTTTTGCTTGTTCTATAAATTGTTTTGTTGTGTATTTTAATGTTCCCATGAATAACTCCTATAAATAAAAATAGAGAAGTATTTCTACTTCTCTATATATGACTTAAGTTATTCTATGAGATGTGCTCATTCAATCGACGAACCTGGCGAAAATAGTTGTATACTAAGTTCAATAATCTCGATTGTACCAACTGGTAACAACTTAACTATTCCTTTCATTGTTCCTTGGGCTATCAAAGAAGGTGTGTTGGTATTTGCATCTATGATAACTCTGTAATCATCTAAACCACCACCTTGCCTTACCGGTTCAAGAATACTATTTATAATATTAGTGGCTCTTGTCCAACTATCTGCTGTATGTGGCTCAAAAACTATTCCGTCCATTGCTCTTTTAATAAGTTTTTTAACAAAAATTATCATTCTTCTGATATTAACTCTATTAAGAGCACTCAAATTTCTAAGAGTTGTTTTTTGTCCGTAAATTTCAAGACCTTTTTGGTTAAAAAATACAATTGGATTAACTGCATTTAGACCACCATAAAGTGAATCTCTCTGAGATTTAGATGGTGAAGTTTCATAATCAGAAGCTACAATTCTTCCTCTTATATCTCCTGCACAAGCAAACCAAGGTCCATAAAGTCTATCTGTTTCCAGATATTTCTCAGCTATGAAAACTGAAGGTGGACACCAAGCATACTGACCAGTATTGGTATTCCAATCTTTCAACCACGGCCAGTAAGTTGCTACATATGAAGAATTTAAAGCTGTGTCTCTTCCTACATCTCCAGTTCCATTATGCCAACTAACTACATTAGCTTGAGAAGTAGATTGAGGCGGATCAGCTATATAAATAAAATCTCCTCTATCTGCAGCCAAAGTTACTGCTGCATTTTGAGTTACTTGATTGCTGCTATCAGGTGTAATCAAAATATGAAAATCATAAAGTTCAGTATTTGCCAACTCTTCACCTGTTCCAAGAACTACTGCAAAAAGGCTGGCTCCTATTGTATCTCCGGTTGGAACTCCATCAGTTCCTTGTCTAAAATGATAATCAGCACTGTCACCAGATGTAGAAGTCCAAGTATCTCCTTCAAGAGTAGCAAATACTAATGAATCTGCACCGTCAGAGTCACCTATTAAATAAGTTTCTCCAGCACTATCTCCAGAGATATCAAAAATAGAATCTCCAGATCCATGATATTTATCAACAACAACTAATTTTGAACCACCATTGTCTTCCGATCTATTTATAAGTGTTTCAAAGAAATTGGAGTCACCACTACTCCAAGTAACATCTTCAAATATTTCTTGAACTATTGCATTTTTAAGAATCTCTACTTTGTGTATACTGTCTCCAGTTATAGGATCAAGTTCAAATGATGTTTTAAAGCTCAAGTCATTGTTATAACTACCTGTGTATTTTGATCTGACAATTACTTTAACAGAGTCTCCAGAATCTCCTCCACCTCTTCCATTTCTGGATAAATGTGTTATAACACGTTCCGCTTGAAAAGCTTCATCCGAGTCTCCTGATTCAGTGTCTCCAACTCTCCAGAAGATAATCTGATTACTTTGATTAAAAGCTCTATAAGCTGCCAAATGAGACCAAGGGGCGCTCTCAGGTGGATTACCATATTTTTTTATAAAATCGTTTCTAGATGTCACTAATTGTGGCTTATCAAATCTTCCATTAGAAGCATATCCAACTATCGCCAACACAGTCTCAGAGGTTGTTACTGTATAAGACGAAGAATCTCTCTCTATAAGTGATATTGAAGGGCTATTGGCCATTTTTTATTCCTCCGCTTAAAATTTATTACAACTATACAAATATATCTTTACAGTTTTAAGAAGTTGCTTTGCTGTCTCCAGAATCAGTAGTTTTCTTAGTTTTTTTAACAACTTTTTTAGTAACTTTACTTACAACTTTTTTAGAAGGCTCTACTACTTTACTTATTCTTATAAGACCTTTTTTTTCCATAAATTTTATTTGATCTGTTATTTTATCTACTACTGTCTCTCCTTTTCTACTTCTACTTCTTAAAATAGCTTCTCCATTTTTGGTTATTACCCTTATTGGCTGGTAAGTCATATTTTTAATTCTCCATCGTTCCATTTTTTACTCCTTAATATGGATTTTGTTTAGAATACATTTCGCTGTCTCCGATGTCATCGATATAAGACACAGAATCTACAAAAATCTCAAATTCTGTAAAATCGTAACCACCAATAAGATCAACTTCTGTTCTTCCTCTAGGTAGATAAGCTCTTGGTATCGTTAGATCAAGCCCATAACGTAATACTCTATCTTGAGCATCTCCTGGCTCAAGCGTTGTTTCATCTGTTGGATTTCCAGCTCTAATCTCCATCCATTGTCTATCTACGATTTTAACTGCTTTTGCTCTCGGAGAAGCTTTAGTTAATAGCTGATACAACATTATATCTATATCAGCTATATTAGGTGCATATATTTGCAAAGAATATGTAAGTTTGTATATTTCTGGAGCTTCCACTTCAAAAATTTTACTATCTCCTGAATCATAGAAATACTCCGGAGAAAACCCTAAATGATTTTCTCCTACTGCATATTCATAACCAGAAAGATTAAAAGCTATTATAGGTCTTGCTGGAGTTCCTTGTATTATCGGAACTATAATTTTAGAAAAAGCTCTCTGTGGAACTAAAAACGCAACAAGAACATTGTTAGCTCTGTTATAGTTTGGCAGATAACAGGTCTCTATAAGAAATTCCTTAACAGCCTTTGAGTAATTTCTGAATAGTGGATATGCTGCAATCTCTGGCATTAATGTCTAACTCCTAATTTATTTCTTAATAAATAGTTTCCAGTTGGAACTGGCTTTCCACCTTTAACCAAAAAACCTCCGCCTTTCTCTAAAGCCATAGGAATATTTTGTCTTTCAGTATCTACAAACGGAATATTCTTATTTAATTTAATGTCTACATCTAAAATCATATTTCTACTTATGTTTACACTTGCTTTTTCTATTAAGTTTTCAGTGGCATTATACATTATACTTTCGTAAGTTTTCTCTAAAACTTTAGCTTTTTTATTAAGTTCTTCTCTTAAAACAACTTTTGAGTTTTCTATTATAGAGTTTAGTATTTGTTGTTGTTTTTCTTTTGTGAACATTTAGTTTGCCGTTATCCTTTTATTAACTATATTATAAGTATAACTATCTCCATAATCAGTTGTCAAAATATAAGTATTCTTAGGACCGGTTTTTATATCTATAGTAGACATGTCATCTAAATCAAACTTATTCAAAATACCTTCTCTTTTTAAAGCTGCTTTTATTTCTCCAAGAAGTTTTTGAGATTCACTTCCCTTTAATTGATCAAAGGGAACTATTTTTCCCTGACTATCAAAAACTCTTTTTCCAGGTATTACTCCTTTAACTATCTCTGCTTGTATTTCACTTAAAAGTTCATTAACTTTCATTATCTTCTCCTTACATTCCTTCCATATCTAAATTCTGTGCCAGATTCAACTGGTGTTGTCTAATTTGTTCTATATAATTTCCAGGTAGATTTACTCTTTCTATTGGAGCTAAGTTACAAGTGATAGAATATTGAATCCATTCCCAACCAAAGTTGCCAGAAGGGTTGGCGTTATAAACTTCATACAGTCTCCACTTATTTGTTAATACTAAATCACCCGCTTCTACAACATCAGTTATGTTTGTAAAAGTATCATCTAAACTATAAATGTTTAATTCAGCTTCTTGAAAAGTAGTAGTGGCAAAATTTACTATATTAGAGCTGTCATCATTTACACCACTAATCTCAGCTTCAAATCCAACTTGTGCTTGTAAAGCACTAGCTACTTTATATGTAGTGTTATAGGTAAGAGCGTTTAAGTTAAACATTTCTACCACAGAACCATCTGTTATCAATTGTAAAGTATCTCCTGATTTTTTTAAAGCTGGAACAACTGCAGTATCTCCATCATAAGTTACATAAATATCAGTAACATGTTTATTTTTCTGATCTCTTATAGTTTTAACCATTGTTTCAAAATTCATAACAAAAACTATATTTTCTTCTTGTTCTCTATAAGTTGAACTTAATAACTGCATCCAAGAGTTGTCAAGATGTAAAGATTTAATTTCAAAAGGAGGTAAGTAAATCCTTGACTGAGCTTCATTATATAAAGTATCTATTTCTGTTGCAGTCTTATCTAACTTAAAAATCTTTATAGTAGGAGCAGCGAGATTTATATAACTGTTGTTTATAAAGTTTAACCATTCTTTCACAAATATTCTCCTATTTTTAACTTTACTTTTTAAAATTTACTACCTGTGTAAAAATCAAGATAGTTAAAGGTTCTTTTTCTTCTTACTTCAACATCTGGTTTTATTATAGCAGGGGTGTAGAAAGTTGTAAGAGCTGGAACACTTCCTGACAATGTTAAAGTTCCTGTTCCAGTATTTTCTCTTCCTACTATTGTTGCAGTTCCTGAAAATGTTAAAATTCCATCAACTGGTGTATAAGTATTGTCAGAAAGTTCATTTGTATATGAAGCAACTCCAGATAGTATAACTACTCCATCTATAGGTGTATTAACATAATAATTGTCTTCTTCAAATGCTGCAGTTCCTGAGAAATTGATTATTCCATCTATAGGTGTATTAACATAATAATTGTCTTCTTCAAATGCAGAAACTCCACTAAATGTTAATCCACCATCAGCTTCTCCTCTTGGAGTAAAAACAAAATCTGTTTCTATAACCCCTACTCTAGTTGAATCATCTACTTCTATATCATCAAAATAAAAATAATCACCCTCTGAAGGAGGAATTGTGGCCCCAGTGTTCCAACAACCATGCGTAATTATATCACAATCAGCTAATCCGGATGTATCTACATCCATTTCATCAGCTATTTTAGTATTATCTACCCATATTTCTATGCCACCAGCAACTTCATCTTTTTTCCAATGAACTTCTACACAATGCCAAACATTCATTGAAAAATTTGTTGCAGATGCTCCAATAGTAAGAGTGTCACCACCCCATATCCATGCATCAGCAACACCATCGCTGTTACTATCAAGAACTCTGAAATATACTTTTGTTCCCCAAGCGCCTGTATCTTGAGCAACAAAAAGTCCTATAACTCCATCAACTTCTATATTAATAGCTGGACTAATATATACATAAAACCTTGCATAAAATTCTGTTTGGGCTGAAAATGTATTATAGCCCATACATTGATTATTTGAATCACCAAATAAAGCTTTAGCACCATAAGCACCAAGATATTTAGCATCAGTACTTGCCAAATATGTATTGCCATCTTCTACAGCAGTGTCAGTGTACTGTGAAACGTCTCCTGTTTCATGTGTTATTGTATATATATTTGCCATTTTTTATTTTTCTGGTAGAACTATACTATTGTCTGATACAAATGTATCTACAGCAGTTTGTTTTTCAGATATTAATACCTCTATTTCAACTGAATCTCCAGGAGATTCTATCTTCATAGCTATCATTTTATCAATAAGATCTTGACAATGAACAAGATTTGGCATAACAGCAGTTTTACCGTCAACTTTCACTGAAGCATCAACTAAGTTTACTTCAATAGTTTTCTTCCAATCATTAAGTTTTCTGCCTAATTCTATTTTGTTGTAATCATCTACTAAACTCACTTTTTTTCTCCTATTACAGATAACTTTACGTAGCAGCACTGCATAAAAAAACCCTCTCCAAAAGAGAGGGTATAATTTTTAAATAAATATTATTATAAACTTGTTTTTGCACTTCCAAGAAATTTAAGAGAGTTACTTTTATTTCTTAAACCAGTTATACAAACCGAACTTCCACAAGTTTTAAGATAACCCTTAAATCCTTCTTTTGAATATCTTTCTTTTCTTTGTTTTCCACAAATCGGACAAGGATGAGGAGATCTAATTCCTTTGTTAGAAGGAGAAACCCCTAAATGAGCAACTCTATTTTTTTCTTTACTTTCTTCTGTGTGAGCCTTACCCTTAAAAGAAGAGGGTTTTCCTTTCTTTAATTCGCTCATTAATTTTCTTGCTTCTTCTGTGTGAGTTTTGTTTTTCATCCAGGGAATTTGTCCTTTCTTTGCTTCAGAAATACTTTTTTTACTTTTTTCAGTGTGGTGTTTGCCATAAAAAGGATTTTTTTCTCCAACACGAGATTCTTTAGGTTTTCTATTTTTAGATTCTTCCGAAAACTTTCCATTTTTTCCACCATGTGTTAAGTTGTACCCATTTGGTGCAATACTATTATATTTTAATATATACTCTTGTTCCAATAAATCAAGCTGATCTTCCAAAATATTTTCAAAAATAATTTTATCAAATCCTTTAACTTTGTATTTTCTTAATGCTCTGCCTATATAACTACCTGATTGACAATGTTGTCTAAATCTTCTATTAAAAGGTTTGATGGTTTGTCCAACATAACATTTTCCATTTGCTTTATTTTGTAAAACATAAATTATACCCATAATATATTATTCCTCTATTAATATATATGTGTTAGTTGTTAGTTTTTGAAAGAAAAAGAGTAACTTTAACAGTGCCTCCTTTTAACAAAAAAAAAAGACCAACATAAGTTGGTCTTTTAATATTATATTCGTTGTCGCTAACTATTTGTTATTCCAACTCAATATATGGTGTTACTTTCACAGTTCCACCACCACCTGGAATTACGTAAGGTCCGTCGCTAAATTCTTCTGCCCAGAGTATAGTTGTGTCTCCAACTAGATTCGTACTAGTTATCGCATATCCAGCTACACTGTCTGCTGCGCTAAAAGTAAATGTTTGCTGTGCAAAAGTTGCAGATGTAGTATCTCCAGCTGCAGATGCAATAGTCCAATCATCTGCGGCTAATAGTTTCTCAGAATCTCCAAATGTAGGTACATAATTTGCCCATGTATCTCCTTCCTTTGGAGTTGCATCACTATCACCTATTTCTTTATACAACCATAAAGTCAAAGTATCTCCAGATGCAAATATTTCTGTACCGATTATTCTACCAAACATCAAAAGTTCACCATTATTGGGCGCTAAAAGTGCCATTATATTTCCTCCTAAAATTCATTTTCTATATATATTTTTATCTTTACAGTCCATACATTTTTATGTAGGATCTCTTACTTTAGATATATGAGTTCTCTTTCCTTTAGTTTTAGTTCCCGCATTAAGAAGCGAATCTATTAAACCTCCTTCCCATTCTATATTACTTCTGCTTCCTTTAACTGGACTACTTTTTTTAAATATTTCTATGTAATTGGTTTCTATGTATTGTGTGGGAACTCTTATTGTTGCAGGAGTGTAAAAAGTAGTAAGAGCTGGAACATTTCCAGATAAAGTAAAAGTTCCAGAACCAGTTACATTAGAATAAGTGACATAAGCTTCAAATGCTGAAGTTCCTGAAAATGTAACTGTTCCTGAAGTAGTAAATATGCTGTTAACAGAAGTTCCTGAGAATGTTAAAACTCCATCTATTGGAGTGTAGGTATAATCATTAAATTCTTCATATGCAGCAACACTAGATAATGTTAATACTCCGTCAACAGGAGTATGAACAAAATCATGAGATTCTTCGTATGTTGCTAATGCTCCAAATGTTATTACTCCATCTATTGGAGTATAAGTATAATCATTGAATTCTTCTAATGCAGAAGTTCCTGATAATGTTATTACTCCATCTATTGGAATGTTAACAAAATCATGAGACTCTTCAGTGGCTGCATTGCTAGAAAGTGTTATTACACCGTCAATAGGAATATTTATAAATCCAATATTATAAGTAGAAATTCCTGATAATGTTATTACTCCG
>NZBH01000014.1 GCA_002687815.1 archaeon
AATTTTTTATCTTCATCTATACATGTAATTGTTGGTAGAACCCCATATTTTTTTCCCAAGTCCTTTGTTTGCGCGATAATATTTGGTAATTCTAATATTTCTTGTTTCTCAAGTTTAAGTTTCTCTCCTGCTTTTGTATATACTATCATTGGTTCAACAAACAAAGCTTGTGCTCCTAATTCGTTTGCTAATTTTATCATATTTGGAAGATATCTGTAATTTAATTTATTAAGAACTACATTTAATGTTAGAGAAGGATCTTCGCTGTTGAGTTTGTTTTTCCATGAATTAAAAGATTTGGCAGTTGATGTTGCTTTCTTAAAAGTTCCTCTAACTCCCCTTAATTTATCATGTATTTTGGCATCAGGAGCATCTATACTTATACAAAGATTATCCCAACCTATCTTTACTGCTTTTTTAATATCTTGGTCCTTCCATAAAGTTCCATTTGTAGTTAGTTCTCCAAACATATCACAGGCTTTTATCATTTCCATTACAGAAAGAGTTGTGTCTGGTCTGCACATTGGTTCACTAACTCCAGCAATATTCCAATATTTTACACCTAATTCGCTAGACTCTTTTGCTATGTTAACCCATTTCTCTTTGCTTAACTCTATATTTTTTGAATCTTCTTGATTAGAAGCTCTTCTTGAGCAAACTGTACAATTAAGATTGCATCTTTTATGCAGTTCAGCATCTATTCTTACTGGGCCCATTTTTTCACCCTTGAGCCATCTGTCCATCCTAAAAGCATATTCTTTCATCCATAGATTATACTTAAAGAACAAAACATTTGTAATCATACTTTCTTCTATCATTTTTCAATTTTATTTTCAAATTTTAAAAGATCATCTCTTAGTTCTCTTGTCATATCAAGTAAGCCGCAGCTAAAACAACTTTCTTTTGGTTTTCCTTCTGTTATTTCTTTTCTAACTAGATTGAATGTATTACTGAACCATATTTCTTTTAGGCTTTTTTGTTTTACATTACAATCTTTGTAACCTACACCAGGACCACAACATGGAGCTACATTTCCTTTTGGATCAATGAAAATAGTATAGAAAGGTTCGAAGCAAATAGGGGATGGAAATTTTGGTTTATCTGTTTCATTTGAATTTCTATTTTTTTCTTCTTCAATCATGTCTATATTTAATTTTAAATTACGTTTTTTAGCAAGAATTTTTGCCCTGTTAATTTCAGTTTCTGCTTTTTTTTCTTCTTCTGAATTTAATCCCAGGGATTTAACTTGATTACTTGTTTCTTCATATGATCTCATTGAATGTAATGCAAGTTCATTAACTCCAAGTTTATACATTACTTTTACCATCTTAGCTATTTTATTGTAATTTTTATTATTTACAACCATATTTACTTGGATTACTGGTTTGTCTGTTCTGAACTTTTTCTTTAAAATTTTAAAAAGTTTAAGTGCTCTCTTTGTTCTTTCAAAAGTTCCTGGAATTCCTCTTAAAGAATCATGTGTTTTTGAATCAGGGCCATCTATGCTTATCAATAATCTATCTAATTTTTTACTTACTAAATTTTTTACAAATTCATCTGTAAACAAACTTCCATTTGTGATTATTTCGCAATTTAGATTTACATTATGGTCTTTAACAATATTTATTATGTCAATGGTTGTTTTACTTCTTACCATTGGTTCTCCTCCACCAAAAATACGATATTCTTTAACTCCTAAGTCTATTGCTTCTTTTGTTATCTTAATCCATTGTTCTTCTGTTAGTTCATCTTCTTTCTTGAACCTTCCACTTGATCTCGCAAAAGAATTTGGACAATAAGGGCAACTTAAATTACATCTATTTGTTGGATACATTATTAATTTGTATGGAAATGCTTCTTTTTCATGCATCCATTTGTAAAGTCTACTAATTTTATCGACGTAATCTTGATTATTATATCTAAATAATTCTTTTGATACTTCTAACTCTTCCATTCTTTTATTTCTTCTCTAATTTTATTATTTTCTTCGTGTAAGGGCATACAACAACGAGAACATGCAGAAAGCATTTTTTGTTTAGCCATATTCTCTCTTATTTTACTAAATTTATTTCCATACCAAATTTTATCAAGAGTTTCCTCATTAATATTTCCACAAAATGCTTCTTTTTCTTCAGCAAGTACAGCGCATGGTGTTACATCTCCATAGGCATTTATACAAATACTGTACCAAGGTAAGAAGCAAGGTGTAGAATTATTTTTGGATAGTTTTACTTCATCCATTTCATTTGGTTTTGTAAAAATATAATTTTCTTTTATCTCGTCTAGGTTTACAGTTATGTTATAATCTGCTGCTAGGTTTTTAGATTGGTCAATTACTTTTAATGTAGTTTGAATATCTTTAATTTTCAAATCTTCTATATCTTCTACAAATTCTATCATCGGCAACAAATATATTCTTTTTATTTTTAGTTCATTAGAAAGGGTAATAATATTTGGTAGATCTAGAATATTTTTTTTACATAGAACTGTATTTATTTCTATAGTTGGAGAATTAGTTTCTGTTTCCCCCTTTATTTCTTGAAGTTTTTTAATTGCTGTTGTTGTTTTTGAAAAAGAATCTTCTTTTCCACGTAGAAAATCGTGTATTTCTTTTTTAGAACCATCTACACTGAATCTTATTAGGTCCCAATGCATTTCTGTTATTGATTTTAAATCTTCTTCACTTAAGAGGGTTCCATTTGTAACTAAAGAGCCATCCATATCGTATTGTTTTGCTCTTCTCATTATTTCTATAGTATCTTTCCTAACAAATGGTTCGCCACCAAGAATTCCAAATATTTTTGCGTTTAGTTCTTTGGCTTCTTTTAATAAATCCAGTATTTTTTCTTTGTTTAATTCTTCTTTTATATTGTTTAATCTTGGATAAGCACAGAATTTACAATTCAAATTACATTTATTGGTTAAGAATATATCAAATTTAATTGGACCTTGTTTTATTCCTTTATTCCAACTAAGAATCCTTTCAATTATTTCTTTTTTCATTTATGGTTAAAGATAATTCTTTTCTTATTTCTTGATTTATTGGTAGATGTGTTGAAACACAATTCTCACAACCTTCTGGTAAGTCATGGTTCATTATTCTTTCTCTAAATTTATTAAATTCTTTACCATACCAGATTTCCTTGAAGGTTTTGTTTTTTATATTCTCATTTAAACTGTTAGTAGAACATACTCCGATTATTCCGTTGGCTTCAATCTTTGGCCATAGCCAAGGTTCATAACAAGGCATGTTAAAGAAATCATTTTTTTCTTTTTGTTCAAGTAATTTAAATATAAATTTTTTTAATGTCCCTGTCTTTTCTATACTTTTTACTTCTACAAGTGTTTCTAAATTTGTTATAATGCCTAAAGAATTTGCCAACTCTAATGCTTCTGGAATATTTTTTATTAATACTTCTCTTTCTTGCTTATTTAATTTTAATTTTTGAACATCTGGATTACTTACAAAAACAGGTTCAAAAGTTATTACTTTAACCCCAATATCAGATGCTAGTTTTATTATATCTATAATCTCTGTATAATTTTTATTGGTAAGAACTGTGCTAAACTCTAGTGAGGGTCTTTCTTTTTTTAATTCATCTTTGTATTTTTTGAACAATCTGATATTATTTGTTGTCTTACTAAAAGCATCTTCTTTTCCCCTTAGGTAATTATGAGTTGATTCATTTGAACCATCTATGCTGAATATTACATTATCCCAATCCATTTCAATTATTTCCTTAATCATTTTTTCATTAAGCAAAGTACCATTTGTTACCAGTCTTCCTTCTTTTTCATATGACTTAATTATGTGCATCATATCTAAAACTAAATCAGCTCTTATTAGTGATTCACCACCTCCACTAATTTGAAAAGTTTCTACTCCCATTTCGCATAATTCTTTAGTTATGTTTAACCACTTTTCTTTTGACATGATATCAGAATAATCATAAGGTTTTAGTTGTTGATAACAAAAAAGACATTTTAAATTGCAATTATTTGTAGGATAAAGCAGGATTCTTTGTGGTGCTTCTTTACTGCCTAAAACCCATTTTGATAGTCGTTTTGTTACATTATTTAATATATTTTTGTCCATGGAAAACTAAATAAGGCCTTCATTTATATTTATTTATATTTTTCAATTAAGCGTTTAAAATGGAAGAGATAATTAGAAGATTATTGAATAAAAAGCGAGGAAAATTAGAAGGTCCAATAAGTATTCATTTAGATCCTACGAATAAATGTAATCTTCAATGTAAGTTCTGTTGGCAGAGAAGTCATGAAAGAATTGGTTTAGTAGATACTAAAAATGAACTTTCTATTCAAAAACTATTGGGCATAGTAAATGATGCTGCTGAGCTTGGAGTAAAAGATTGGTTGATTTCTGGTGGAGGAGAACCTTTTGTTAGAGAAGGAATAGTAGAAGTCATGAAAGAAATCAAGAAAAACAATATGTGTGGTGATATAATTACCAATGGTACTCTTTTAACAGATGAAATAATAAAAGATCTGGTAGAATCAAATTGGGATAAAATAAGATTTAGTATTAATGCTACAAGTGCTGGATTACATGATCTTCTTGTTGGTTGTGAAGGGGCTTTTGACAAAGCTGTAAAAGCAATAAAACAAATTAAAAAACTTAGAGAAGAATTAAATAAAAAAATAGAAATTGGATTTAATACTGTTATTAATAGTCACAATTATAAGGAGATTCCTTTGCTTGTAGAGTTTTTACATGAACTTGGTGGAGAAATACTAAATCTACAAACAATTATACTTTACTCAGATAAAGAAAAAATATATACTCTTGATAAAGAACAAAGGGAAGATCTTAGAAAATATCTTAAGAGAGCTTTGAAGATTTCTAAACGATATGGTATTAAAAATAATATTTCTAATTATCTTAATGAAGAACTTGTAGATAAATCAAATGAATTAGCTCAGATGGATAAAGTTATTGAAAAGAAAAGAAGAACTAATGAATTTAGTGATTCTTATTGTTTTGAACCATTTTATTTAGTAACAATAAGAGCTAATGGTATAGTTGGTTCTTGTAGACTTTTTGGAAATGAAGGTGTTAGTATTCATGATAAAACCTTGAAGGAGGTTTGGTTTGGTGATTATTTTGAAAAAGCAAGAGCAAGTATGTTAAGTGATTCTTTGCCAGACTATTGTAAAAAATGTGGGGCTAATGAGTTTACCGAGAATAATCGGATTAGGGAAGAATTAAGAAAAAATGGATTTAACTAATGAAATTGTTCAAAGAGTTGAAAAATGGTTAGAAGGTAAACCGCAAAATCCTGTTAAACTACAATTTAATCCAACAGATAGATGCAATTTGAAGTGCATATTTTGTTGGCAAAGAGATAATTTTAAAGTTAATTATGAAAATGAGCTGAAAAAAGGAAGATATTTTCAGTTGATAGACGAAGCTGCTGGTTTGAATGTTAAAAGTGTAGAAATTACTGGTGGTGGAGAACCCTTGTGTAGAGAAGATGTTACTTTAGCCTTGATTGAAGAAGTAAAGAAGAAAAATATTTTTGGTTCTTTGATTACTAATGGAACTTTATTTAATTCTAATAACGTTAAAAAGATAGTAGAATCAGGGTGGGATGAGATTATTTTTAGTTTGGATTCTCCTTTTAGGGAAACAAATGATAATTTGAGAGCTATTCCTGGTTCATTTGATAAAGTTGTTCGTTCTATAGAATTATTTAATCGTTATAAAGAAAAACCAAAAATTTGTATTCATACTGTCCTTTGTAAGAAAAATTACAACCAGATTCCCGATATGTTTAAACTAGCAGAAAAATTAAATTGTAAAAATATTTTTTTTGAGCCTGTTGTTACTGTAACTATTTCTACAAAAATGGCAGAAGGATTGAAACTTAATGGTAAACAGGGAATTGAATTGCAAAAATATATTGAAGAAGCTAAAAAAATTTCTGATAAATTTGATATAGAAAATAATTTACAGAGTTTGGGAATAGATTTTATTGATAAAACAAATAAAATGGACTCCTTAATCAAGGAAGAATCTAATGATAGCCTTCCAATTTGTTTTGAACCATTTTATAATATGATAATTAGACCAAGTGGAAGAACTGGTCCTTGCTGTATGTTTGATTATTCTCCAGAATATTTAAGTGAAAAAAGTATTAAAGAGATATGGCACGGGGAGTTCTTTAATCAAATGAGAGAACGGCTTATTGGAGGTAAGTTGCAAAACTATTGTTCTAAATGCAATCCAAGTCAAGTTGTAAATAATAAATTGATAAGAGAAGGGTTAGAATGCAAGAAAAAATAGAAAGACTTTCAAAATGGTTTTCAGGGGATAAACAATTACCTTTTTCTTTAGATATTAATCCAACTGATTCTTGTAATCTCCATTGTTTGAGTTGTTGGCTACGTAATAAAAAATTTAAGAATTTAGATTCGAAAGCATATGAGCTAAGTGATAAAAAATTATTACAATTAATAGATGAAGCTATTGAGCTTGGTATAAGGGAGTTTGAAATTAGTGGGGGTGGTGAGCCTTTGAGCAGGGAAGTTACGTTTGAGTTAATGAAAAAAATAAAGAATTCTAAAGCAAAAGGCAGTATTACAACTAATGGTACTTTTTTTACAGAAGATACAATAAAAAAATTGGTTGAGATAGGATGGGATAGAATTATTTTTAGTATTGATGGTGGAAATTCTGATATTAATAATTATTTGAGGGGAAAAAGTTTTGATAAAATTGTTGAAGATATAAAAAAATTTAATGAATATAAAAAAGATAAACCAGAGCTTTCATTTAATACTGTTATAAGTAATAAAAATTATAATCGGTTAAAAGGTATTGTTAGATTGTCTGCGGAGTTAGGTGTTGGTTCTATTAAATTTGAATCTTTAACCATACATTCTAAGATTGGAAAAAAACTTGAATTGAATAGAAAACAGATAGAGGAATTGCAACAGAATATTTCTGAAATTGATAATCTTTCTAAGGAACTTAATGTAAAAACAAACATATTAGATTTTATGGAAAAAGAAGGAAAAAAGAATGATTTCTCAAATATAGTTTGTTATGAGCCATGGTATCATCTGGTTATAAAAACTGACGGATCTGTTGGTCCCTGCTGTTTATCTGATGATAAAGCAATTAATGTAAGAGATATGTCATTAAAAGATATCTGGTTTGGTTCTTATTTTGAAAATTTAAGAGAAAATATCCTAAAAGGGGATTTTCCTCGTTATTGTTCTATTTGTAATGTTGGGCAAGTTTCTCAGAACAAATTGATAAGACAAGAATTAAAGAAATAAAATGGAAAAGATTGAGAGATTGTTAAAATGGTCACAAGGTAAGAATGATTTCCCATTTGGTATAGAACTAAGTCCAACTCTAAAATGCAATCTTGAATGTAAGTTTTGTTGGAGAGAAGAAAATGATGGAATTAATTATGATAATGAATTATCATTTGAAAAATATAAAGATATTATAAAAGAAGCGGCTGAACTTAAGGTAAAAGAAATTAGAATTATCGGAGGTGGAGAAGCTTTTTGTAGAAAAGATATGGTAAAAATTATGGAACTAATTAAACAAGAAAATTTCTATGGTTATGTTTGTACCAATGGTACACTTTTTAATGAAAGTTCTGTAGATGAATTAATAAGAATTGGTTGGGATTATATCAAAATTAGTTTACATGGTCCAGATGCTGATACACATGATTTTCTTACTGGAGTAAAAGGTTCCTTTGATAATGTTATAAAAAATATCAAATTATTTCAAAAATATAAAAAGGATAAGCCTGTTCTAGAATTTGGTATTGTTTTAGTAAATAAAAATTATAATAAAATAGTTGAAATGATTGAACTTGCAAATAAACTTGATGTTCAATCTGTTTTTGTTGAACCAATCACAGTATATTCAGATGTTGGGAAACAATTAAAGTTGAATGATGAACAAAGAAAAGAATTTGTAAAAATTGCAAAGGAAGCTAAACAATTAGCTGATAAATATAAAATACAAACAAATTTAGAATGTTTCTTTGATACAAATCTTATAGAAAATACAAATAAAATGGAAGAAATTATAAAATTTGATTTACAAAATCCAAAAAATAAAAATGATTTTTTTTCAATACCCTGTTATGAACCTTTTTATAGGATAGGAATAAGAACAGATGGTGTTGTTGGACCATGTGGTTTTTTTGATACTAAAAGTCTTGCTAATGTAAAAGATAAATCTTTGAAAGAAATTTGGTTTGGTGATTATTTTCAAAAAAGAAGGAAGCAAATGCTAGAGAAAAAATTATCTAATTATTGTGCTAAGTGCTGTACAACATTGGTAGCGAATAATCAAGAAATACGGGGAAAATTAAAAAGATGCATTGGAAATTAAAAAAAATTTCTAGAATGGGTGGTCTTTATTTTTCTAGATTGTTGAATAAACCTTTGGTTAAGCCAAGCACCATTACAATTACACTTACAAATAGATGTAATTTATATTGTATGATGTGCGATCATTGGAAAAACAAAAGTAAAGAAGAACTAAGTTTAGAAAAAATCAAAAATATAATTGACCAAGTATCTAAATGGGGTATAAAGGGAATTGATTTGAGTGGTGGTGAACCATTCGTAAGAAAAGATATTTTTGATATTATCCAATATGCAACTAAAAAAAATATTGCAATAAATATTACCACAAATGCTACTTTATTAGATAAAGAAAAAATTGAGAAATTAATTAATTCTTCTGTAACAAGAATACAGATATCTTTAGATGGAGCTAAAGCAGAAACCCACGATCTAATCAGGGGTAAAAAAGGTTCTTTTAGAAAAGTGATGGAAACTATAGATTGTTTTAATAAATTAAAAGGTGAAAATGATATAAAATTAAATGTTACAACTGTAATTATGAAGCAGAATTTGTCTGAATTAATAGATCTTATTAAATTGGCTAAAGAATTAAAATTGAATTCTATTACATTTCAACCTGTTGTTGATGATAATTTAGACATTAGAAGAAGAAATATGTTAAATCCATTAAGGATTCCCAATTCACAACTTGGATTAATGGATAAAGTTATTAATGAGATTATTGAAATAAGGAAGAAAGGTCCTTTCATAGGTAATTCTATACAACATTTAGAATCAATTAGAAAATATTTTAAAAATCAACCATTAAAAAGAATAAAATGCTATGCTGGTTTTAATTTTGGTGTAATAGCTCCAAATGGTAAACTATGGTCATGTATGGGTGACTTTAGCAATTTAGATAAAGAAACAGTTAAAAATTCTTGGTTATCAACAGAAGCTAGGGAAAAAAGAGAAATGATCAAAAAATGTAAAAGTCCTTGCTTATATCCTTGTTATCTTAGTTCAAATACTGATAATTTGTTACAAGCAACAATAAATATTTTAAAAGGAAAATGAAAAGACTCAAAAAAACTGTATTTTATTTTTTGGTTGGATTTGTTTTAGCAATTTTGTGGGGAATAAAGAGTTTCACTATTCTGTTTGCTATCCCTATTTTAATGTTAATTTTTAAAGATAAAAGAAGGTTGAAAATTATTTCCTTTTTTGTTATAGGTTTTCTTATATTTTTTATTCCAGCCGTAGCATATAATCACTATACATCTACTGAAAAAATTAGTTGGAACATAAAAATTAGAAATCATTTACAAAGCATATATGATACTTTTTTGTCTAATGCTGCAACTCTTGGAGAAAAAGAAGTTAAGACAGTAGAAGAAGGTTTTAAATTTAAAGATACTAAAACTATTGATGATTTTGAGAATGAAGAAATTGGGTATATAATAAAATCTGGTGAAAATTGTGAATCTTCTTTAAGTGATAAAAGCAAAGAAGGTAAACAATCTTTAATGGTTTCTTGCCCTCTTCCACTTAAGGAAGATTTAACTTTTGATAAAGAAATTAATATGGAAGATTGGAGCAGGTATAATTATATCCATTTGTGGATTTCTAATAATGGTGATATGGAATCTTTTGAAATTATTATAGAAGAAAATGATGGTGATTGGTGGCATTATTTTGATGAGAAAATATTACAAAATGATGGTTGGCAATCCATCTCTGTACCCTTAAACAGATTTAAAAATCCTGAATGGACAAGACATGGAAATAGAAGACGGAGTTTTGATAAAATTAGAAGTTTAAAATTTAATTTTAATCCTTATGAAGAAAATGGAGAAGGGATTTATACTGTTTATATTGATAAGGTTTATCTAGTTGTATAATGGAACAAATAAGAATTTTAGTTATAGATAATCAAGTAATTAGTCCGGTAGAAAGTGGGGCTCCAATTAGAATATTTAATCTTTTTGGGAAGCTACCTAAAAAATATGATGTTCATTATATTGGTGTTAGTGGTTGGAAGCATCTTGGAAAGGGTATAAAAAATCTTTCACAAAATTTTAAAGAGGAAATTATTCCACTTGGAAACTCGTTTATTTGTGCTGATAATCTTTTTTCTAATATAATAAAAAGTATTAGGAGTTTTGATGTTCTGTGTAGCTATTTGATGTTTTTAAATCCAAAATTTATGAAAAGGTTAAATGAGGAAGTAAAAAAAGCTGATATTGTAATAGCATCTCATCCTTGGTTTTTTTCTTATTTGAAAAATTGTAAAAATAAAATTAAGATTTATGATTCTCATAATTGCGAGTATCTACTTTATAAAAAATTTTTAGAAGGAAGTGTTTCAAAAAAAGTTTTTTCTTCATTAATAAAGAAAATTGAAAAGGATGCTTGTTTGTATAGTGATATAATTTTAGCTTGTTCTAGTAAAGATCAAGAAAATTTTGTTAGATTATACAATGCTAAGAGGGATAAGATTTTTTTGGTACCTAATCCAATAGATACTGCAAGTGTTTTGCCTATTGATGAAAAAGAAATGGCAAAAAAAGATTTAGATGTAAAAGGGAAAACTATTGTTTTCATTGGAACTTATTATTTACCAAATATAGAAGCATTTCAATTTATTATGAAAGAATTAGTTCCAAATATGAAAGACCATACTTTTCTTATGGTGGGAAGTGTAGAGAATTCTTTTCTTGAATCTGTAGATGAATATCTTAAAGATGTACCTATTGAAAAAATAAAAATAGAAAATAAAGGTATTCTTGGTTATGGTTATTTTAATTTAGAGAAATGGAGCAATCCTCCTTTTAATGTAAGATGGACAAAAAAAGAATTTAGTTTGGTTATAAAAGACAAAGCTATAACAAAAATAGAATTTGGGTTAAGGTCTCTTAAAAAAATAAATTGTGAATTATTTGTTAACAATGAAAAAATTAAAAGTATTAAATTAAAAACTGGTAATGAATTTGAAAAATTTAATTTTAGTTTTGAAAAAAGAGATAATATAAATTGTGTTTTTAAACTTGATAAATTAAATAAATCTATTATAAGAGATACAAGGGATATTGGGATAGCAATACGTGGGATTAATTATGTTAGTAATGGAAAAATTAAAAAAATAAGTTTAGAAAAAACTATTGCACCATTATTGATACCAAAAAATGTTAGACTTTATGGAAAGGTTAGCAATGAAAAACTAAAACAAATCTATAAAGCTGCAGATATTGCAATAAACCCTATGTTTTCTGGTTCTGGTTTAAATATAAAAATGCTTGATTATATGGCTGCAGGATTACCAGTAATTTCTACAGAAGTTGGTGCTAGAGGACTTAAAATTGAAAATGATAAAGAATTAATTATTTGTAAATCAGATCAATTTAAGGAAAAAATTGAATTTTTATTTGATAATGTTGAATTATATGAACAATTAAGAAAAAATGCTAGAAAAATAGTTGAAAAAAAATATGATAGTAAAATTATTACAAAAAAACTTGATAAACTTTTAAATAACTTTGTAAATATGATTATTTTTACTATAAATTTCTTCTAAATTATTGCACTTAATTTCCTCTTTTGAGAAAACAAAATTCACATTATGTTTTTTTATTATTCTTTCTTTTAATGCGCATGTATTATCTGTGAAGAATAAATCTATATCTGGTATATTTCCTCCCCCCAATTGTCCTTCAATTATACCAACAACCTTATGCTTACTTATCGGGTATATAGTAGTAGAAATTCTAAGTGGAGCCATAACTATTCCTTCTGGAAGATTTGAAAGCCATTTTATATCTTCGTATTCTTCTTTTTCAATAAGGCGGTAAGTTTTGGTGTATGGAGAATCTGTACGGGTATATCTATAAATCTCGGAGTATTCAAAAAATATAAAAAAAAGTAATAAACATGAAATCACTATAGAACCTATCTTAACCAATGTTTTATTTATCTTTAGTTTTGAAAATGATTTTACAATAAAATAAAAACCAATCGCTGATAAAGGTACAAGACCTATCATGAAATAATAAACTAATCTTTGATATAAGAAATAAATGCTGTCTATATCGAAAAGATAAGTTAAACCAATAAGAATCAAGATAAAAAATACCCACAAAACAAAATCCTTTAGTTTCTTTCTGAAACCAATAAAACCACCTACAATTGCTAAACAAATACTAAGCTTACCATATAAAGAAGGTAAAAAGTATCTTATCCCCAATACTGAACTCATTGTTGGAAATAAGTTTCCAGAAAGAATTGTTTTAATTATTTTTAAGATAAAATCTTTAAAGAAAAATATTGATAATAAAAATAATATTGGAACCAATATGGCCACTATTTTGTACTTTTTTATATAATTTTTAATATGTTTGATTATATCTGGTTTTGTTAAATAATAAAATAATACAAAAGGTAGAAGGATAAATCCAGAAGGTGGGTGTATAAAAAAGAGTGCTAATAAAACAATCAAAGCAATAATTTTTTTGTTTATTTTAAAAAGTAAAAAGAATAGGTATATGAAAAATATACCTAATGTTAATGGTACAAAAAATATTAAACCTAAAATGTTTACGTTGCTTGGCAAAATAGAAAAAAATATTACTGAAAGTAGAGCAATCCAAAAATTAGTCATTCTATAAATAAAAATGAATAATACTAATGCAGCTAAAACAGCGAAAATAGCCGGCAAAAAACGATAATTCAAAACAGGATCTAATCCTGTAAGTGAGAAAAATTTAGCAAGAAATATATGAAAGCCTGGCTCAAGATCTGTATTTTTAACCTCCAAAAAATAAGGGTTTTCATTTACTAAAATTCCTTTGTCTATTATTTGTACAGATTGGGCAATATGTTGCCATTCGTCTACATGTAATGGTAAGGGATAACTTAGATGGGGATAATAAACATTAAAGAAAACTAAAGCTAAGGCAAGAATAATAAATACATACTTTATTTTTTTAAAATATTTATATACCATTTTGTATATCAAAACCTTCTCTAAATCCTAAGGAACATTCATATCTAAATTCAGCAGGGATTTCATTACAAGCTGAGACTTCTCCAGAAGAAAAGTCAATTACTATTTCAGTAGAATTTATACCCATATCATAACCTATTCCTTTAAAACAATCTCCCTTGAATTCTATTTGGAATTGGTCACAAGCTGAAATAACTTTAATGGTATCATCGAAATATTTGCTTATGGTTTTTCTTAAATCATTAAAACAATCACTTTTGAAATCGGCTGGGAATTGATTGCAATTAGAAATGGCAAGTGTTGTATCTCCATTAAATTGTTTTGTTAATATACCTTTTAATTTATTAAAACAATCTTCCTTAGATTCAGTAGGAGCTTCATTACAAGATGATATAGATGGCTGAGTGTCTTCCTCAAAATTTTGGATAATACCTTCATTTAGCTCTTTAAAACAATCATCTTTAAACTCTACTGGGAACTCACTACAAGTTGACATATCTGGAGAAGAATTATTGCTACCAGAATGTTTGTTAATACTTCTACTTAACCACCCAAAACAATCTTTTTTGAATTCATCCTGGAATTGATTGCAAGCAGAAATATCTGAAGAAAGATTACTTGCAAAATATTCTGCTATGGTTTCTTTTAAACCGTTAAAACAATCACTCTTAAATTCATCTGGGAATTGATTACAATAAGAAATAGCTACAGAGAGATTCCTATTAAAAACAAAAACTCTCTTTCCTATCCCTAAAAAACAAAGACTTTTGAATTTATCTGGGAATTTATTACAATAAGAAATAGCTACAGAGATATCTCTGCCAAAATACATTTTTAAAGTTTCTATTAAACTCTTAAAACAATCATCTCTGAATTCACCAGGAACTTTATTACATGTAGAAATGCTTGAAGTAATATCTTTAGTAAAATAATCACAAATTCCCTCTCCTACCCCTTTAAAACAATCATCTCTGAATTCTGTTGAAACTTTGTTACAAGTTGAAATAGCTTTTGTAATATCTCTATTAAAACGCCAAATACTTGACCCTAACCCAAAAAAACAAAGACTTTTGAATTCATCTGGGAATTGGTTGCAATAAGAAAGGCCTGAAGAAATATCCCTTCTAAACCCAAACTGATCACTTATAGTTCCTTTTAAACCATTAAAACAATTTTTCTTAAATTCAATGGGAACTTTATTGCAATCAGAGATACCCGAAGAAATATCCATGTCTAAATGTTCACCAATACCCTTGCCCATCTCCCAAAAACAACCATGTCTAACGTCAAGTGGAATATTATTACATATTGAAATACCTAAAGAAACATTTGAACCAAGCTTTCTACCAATACCTTCACTTAATCCCCTAAAACAATAGTCCCTATAATCAACAGGGAATTTATTACAAAAAGAAGTACCTAAAGAAAAGCTGCCATGTTTCTTACCTAAAATATAGCCTCCACCAGTAACACTATCAACCTTCTCTTTAGTGATTTCAAGTAGATTAAAAAGTTCTATTGTCTTTTCAGGAGATAAAAGGTAGGGAATATGATCAAAACAAGCATAATCTATTAAGGTATCTGATTTTCTACATGCATTAGCAATTTCTTTAAGATATTCTGGTTTTGTCATTGCCAATTCATCGGCTAAAACATAATAACATTCTGCTTTCCATGAAGGATTGGTAAGTTCTTCACAAAAATTCATAAGAATGTCTATTTTTTTAGAAGTATCTTTATCAATATTCATAGCAATAGAAGAAGCTATATAAAATTTACATTCACTAATCAATCTTTCATCTTCTAATTGGTTACAAATGTCTTTTGCTTCTTGTAAATTATCTTTTGCTAAGCTTGCTGCATTAGTGTAAATACAATGAAGAGTGTGGTATTTATCATCATAATCTTTACATTCTTCTAATAAATTACTAAAATCATGTTTTAATGAAAACTGAGTGGTCATAAAACCCATTGTGTGAAATCTAAATCCTAATCTTAAACAATTATATTGTAAATAGGTATTTTCAATTGAATAACAATCATCTCTTTTTATAAAATGGCACATATCTTTAATAAAGCCGTCTTCTATATTTTCACAAGAATCTATTATATTTTCTTTAGGGGAGAAGATAGTAAAACCGGTAATTTTATTCCCAAAGGCAGAGCTATTTATTACATAGAACATAAAACCAAATAAGATAAACCAAAAAATTAAAAAAAATAAAACCTTCTTTTTTTTTGATAAAAACATTCTAAGCAAGTAATAGATATTAATTTTTAATACTTTTAAGGATAATATATAAAAATAAGTTGGTTTTTATAAATTTTTTTATAATGTACCCGAAGTATGACGATTTAATATTTCAATATATTTCTTATAAATTATCTCTATTGCCAAAATATTTACTAGTTCTCATGTTAATCCATTCAAAACAACCGCCCTTGAATTCAATAGGAAACTGATTGCAAGCTGAAATGGCTGAAGGTAGGTCTCTACCAAAGTGGTCACCTATAGTTTCCTTTAAGCCACTAAAACAATCTTCTTTGTATTCATCATGGAATTGATTGCAAGCTGAAATGGCTGAAGGTAGATCTCTACCAAAAGATCTACCAATACCAAAACCAACACCACTAAAACAAGCACTTCTAAATTCTGCAGGAACTTTATTGCAAGCTGAAATTGTTGTAGAAAGATTTTTACTAAAATGTAAACCAATGGCCTTGCCTCCTTGCCAAAAACAACTATTTTTAAATTCAGTAGGCATTTTATTGCAGTTATAAATGGCTGTAGAAAGATTTTTACTAAAATGTAAACCAATACTTCTAATACCTCCATTAAAACAATCTTCTTTAAAATCAGCTGGGGCTTTATTACAAATAGAAATAATTAGGGGTGTATTATCAACAAAATTTCGACCTTTAAACTCACCCAAGAATTCATAAAAATTTTTTAAATAATGATATTGATATATGGAATTATTTCCTAGATTCCAATTGTCAGATTCAATTAAATTAACATTACTTATAATTCCTATTATTATTACTATTGTTAATAAAGATAAAGCAGTATATCTGAAGATTTTATTTTTGTTTTTTAGTAGATGTGTAATGAATAAAGCTAGAGTAATAAAGATGAATGGGAATAGAGGGAGTATAAATCTATATCCAGCATTCCAACCACCTGGTCTAATATTATAGTTACTTACAGAATAAATAATAATGAAAATTATTATGTAAGCTAAAACAAAAATTATTTTTTTAAGTTTATTTGGCTCTATGTTGTATTTTGTATGTGGAATTAATCCAGTAATAGCTTTAAGGATGTTTTTTCTGTTTATGTATATTAAGAATATTAATGATATTATGAATATTAGGTAATAGCTATAGTTTAGTAATGTTAACGGTATATTTTCTTTTAAATTCCACACTTGGTTTAAGGAATTTGGAAGATCTTGTGTTAGCAGATTAAAAAGTTTTGTTGTGGAAGTAAAAATAATATTTGATTCTGGTGTATTTTGAAAAAAATTGTCAGGGGATAATCTCTGATATCCATCAAAATTATATGTAAAATTATAAAGTATTGATGGGCTGAATCCTATTAAGAAGAAGATTAGAAAAATAAAGAATTCTTTTTTTAAGAAGAATTTTTTATCAAAGATAAACCAGAATAAGATACATGTGAAAATCATTACTAAGACTGATAATTCAAAGTATAAGGCAAAACCACATATAAGACCCAATAAAATAAGATTTTTTAGTTTTTTGTTAAAGAATGCATTGAAGAATAGATACATGATTAATACTGTGAAGAGGACTGCTCCATTGTATACTGCTACATCTGTTAAAGTAAGGATAGTAAATAATTGTGGTGATAAAATGAATAATAAAGATGCTATGATTGCTGCTTTTCTATTAAAGAATTTGTTTA
>NZBH01000015.1 GCA_002687815.1 archaeon
CAAAGTGTAAAAGTCCATATTGGAATAAACCCAGAGTGAGAAAAATCAAGAAGAAATAATTTTTTTAGCTAAAATAGCTCCCGCTTACTTAACAATGCAACTAAATCCAAACCTTTATAAACCCTTATCAACTTGGCTTATAATATAAAGATATGGTGAGAGAGCATTAGTAACAACTTATACTTTTCGCTTTTTCTATTGATCATATTATAATAAACAGAATGAGGTAATTAATTATGAATACATTTGAAAATCTTAATTTAAATGAACAACTAATGGGAGCTATAAATAGATTGGGCTTTAAAGAGCCAACTCAAATTCAAAGAGATACTATCCCCTTAATTTTAAACGATAAAGATGTTATAGGAGAATCTGCTACTGGTAGTGGTAAAACACTAGCTTTTGGTGCAGGAATTATTAAAAAGTGCAATCCTGGAGAAGGAGTTCAGGCAATTGTTTTAGTACCAACAAGGGAATTAGCTGAACAAGTAAAAGATGAGATGATTAAACTTTCTTATCAAAAACAAATTAAAATTTTAGCAATTTATGGTGGTGTTTCTATTAATCCACAAATTGATGATTTAAGAAGAGCTGAAGTTGTTATTGCAACTCCTGGAAGACTATTGGACCATCTAACTAGACGAACTATTGATACTTCTAAAGTAAAAATTTTTGTATTAGATGAAGCTGATAGACTAGTTGACATGGGTTTTATTGAAGATGTTGAGAAAATTATTAAAGCATGTCCAACAGATAGACAAACTTTACTATTTTCAGCAACTATATATCAATCTGCAAAACAAATTGCAGAAACATATATGAAAAATCCTACGATGGTACATGCTACTAGGATGGTTGATCCAACAAAACTAGAACAAAAATATTATGATGTTCCTTCAAATTTGAAAAAGGAATTGTTAATTCACTTACTAAAAAAAGAAAATTCTGACTTAACTATGGTTTTCTGTAATACTAGAAGGATAACTGATATGGTTGTAGAAGTTCTTAAGGTAAATGGAATTAGAGCATCTTCAATTCATGGTGGTTTAACCCAAGTAAAAAGATTAAAAACAATTGATTTATTTCACAATGGTAAATTTCAAGTTTTAGTTTGTACTGATGTTGCTGCTAGAGGATTACATATAGAAGGAGTTACACACATCTATAATTTTGATATTCCAAAAGATCCTAAGGATTATGTACATAGAATTGGTAGAACAGCAAGAGCAGGTAAAGAAGGTTTAGTTATGAATATTCTTACCCAAAGAGATTATGGTAATTTTGCTAGAGTTCAAGATACATTTAGGGAATTTTCTATTCAAAAAGAAGATAGACCTTATCTAAAAATGACTATTAAAAATCCTGAAAGAAATTCTTCAAGAAGATCTGATAATTCACAAAATAGAAGAAATTACGGAAGAAATAATAACAATAATAGATTTAATAATAGAAGTAATAATGGTAATAGTAGATTTGGAAAATCTTCTTCAAATAGCTCAGGATCTCAAAGAAATTTTAAAAGAAGATACTGAAAAAATTATAAGAAGCAATTTCAGATAGAATTTGATCAATTATCTCAATAAAACAGGAAGGTTTTTATATTTTTTAAAAATTATTTTCTACTTATAAGGAAAAAACTACAGTTTAGTGTCCCAATCATAAACCTTAAGGTATTCTACAGTAAAGAAGGAATCTCCCCAATCATAGTATCCACCAACTTCAATAGAATCTTCTTTATCTCTGGCTATTGTTAGGTAATCTCTAGCCACAATCTTGGTATGTCTAGATTCCATTGTGTTTAAAACACAAGGAATTGTATGAGTTCTTTCATCATTAGAAAAAAGAATTGTAAGAGAATCCGATTCCAAGAATCTTCCTGGTTCAAATGAAAATCTTGTTGGAGTTCCACTAAATTTTACTTTCTTACGTTTTTCTCTAACAATATCATCAAGAGGCGTTTCTTTTAATCCTCTCCATTTTGTAAGTCTCATTTTAATAAAAATATCTTAGAAATATTTATAAATCTTTCTTCCGAAGTCCAATTTGCTAAAATCTTCATAATTATAGTAGCCCATACATTGAATCTAATTCATGAAGTACATTTTGAAAACTTTTAGTCCTTGTTCTTGGTATTTTGTCTTTATTAATAAATTTTATTGGTTTCTCAAGCATAAAAGCCATCCCAAAATCAAATCCACTTCCACTACTACTATTATTCCAATAAACATGCACTTCATCTGCATTCCTAATAGCTTCTCTATTTTCAGAACAAATATTTAACCCATTTGGATCATCTTGGTTAGTATCCTGTGGGGGAAAGTGTACTTTATACCTATTATGTTCTAATCTATTCACATAGTCCTGTAAATATATTGCCTCTTCATTTGTTGCATTTCTAACCGGACATATTATGAATACTTTTTTTTCTAAAGGGTTAGGCATAAATAATTTATAAAAATATAAGCAATATAAAGATTATGTATCTGCTTTTATTATTTTTTATTGCTACTATTTTAGTATTTATACAGAATATCAAAGATAATGATCTAGATTTACTCTTTTATTAATTTCTCCTCTTAAATTCTCTCCAATAAATGCCTTAACATCTTTCTTTTCATTAGCCAATAACCAAGCTAATTTAACAAAAGCAGTCTCTGCTAGCATATCTTCTCCAGAAATAACCCCCATTTCTTGTAAATCTCTACCTTTAGCATAAACATTAATATTTACTCTTCCAAATAAACAACTTGAGCACATTACAACAACAGTTCCGTTTTTAATCAATTTTCTTAATGCTTCTTTTATTCTTTTATGGATTTTTGTGTATTCATCAATAGTATCTATTGGCATATGACCTAAACCAGTTCCCTCTATTACTAAACCCTTGTAACCCTTAAAAAATTCAATTTGTTTAGGATTCATGTTTACATGAACCTTTAATAATCCAACTTTTTCCTCTAATTTACTTCTTACCTTTAGTTTTCTTTTATTATTCTTAACTGGAAAATTAGAAATGTAATGAACTTTTCTAGTACTAAAATTAACTTTTGCTATTATGTCTTCATTTACAGCTCTAAAAGCATCTCTTCTTGAAGTATGTAATTTTCTAGTTTTACATCCTGGCAAAATACTACAATCATTATCATCTGGCTTTTCATGCATACAAATTGCTACTCCGGCAAAATTACTTTGTCTTATAAACTCAGCAGCACTCACTAAATTTACTGCTGCATCACTACTACCACGATCACTACTTCTTTGTGCTCCAACCAGTATTACTGGAATATTAATATTTTCTAGGATAAAACTTAAAGCAGAAGCAGCAACTGCTAAATTATCGGTACCAATACCAATAATAATACCATCAACTTTTTTCTTAGCCTCTACCCCAATTTCCTTAGCAATTAACTCAAAATGTTTGAATCTTAAGTCATCACTCAACATATTTCTTATTATCCTAGAATCTATATTAGCAATTTTTTTAAGTTCTGGGAACATTGCAATAAGATCTTCTGGCTCAAAACTTGCATTAACTCCACCAGTTTTATAATCAACTTTAGAAGCTATTGTTCCCCCGGTGTGTAATATAGCAATATTCTTCAATTTTTTATTAACATTTAATTTTTCTTTTTTTATTCTACTTTTACTAGCTTTCTTAACTAATTTTATTTTTTTGATCTTATTTTTATCTATTCCAATGTTATAACCTGACTTTAATTTTAAAAATAAAGTTTTTTTAGAAACACTTGGCATTAATACTCCTTCGAGGGTTTTATCTTTCAAACTAACCTTTACTGAATCACCATTTTTCAGATTCTTCATATAAAAAATATTCAAAGAAAAAGTATTAAATAAAATTTATATTCTGGGAACTATATTATTAAAAATAGAGTTTGTACTTTGATAAATTTTAAATATGATTTTGGTTTAATAATAGAAATATTAATAAATACTTGGTTTTACTTGGGCAGTAAAAACCAAATTTCGAGTAAATTTAGTTTCAAAATATAAGTTGTAAACTTTTAATGGGCAATTAAAAGCTTTTTCTAAGATAGAGGTATATTAAGTAATATATAAGTATTGTTGTTTTTTATTACATATATATCCAAAAAATTATAAAAAAGGGGGAGACAAAATAAGATGGAATTTATTATACAAAATGCATTAGAGAATGCAAAAGAGACTAATTTTGGAGATATGAAAGTTGGTCAAGCAAATATAAAAATTGTAGGTGTAGGTGGAGCTGGAGGTAATATGGTTAATTGGCTCTATAAAAAAGGAATAAATGGTGCAGAAATACTTGCTATGAATTCTGATAAACAACATCTTGATATAATTGAATCTGACCATAAAATGCTTATTGGGAAAGAATTAAGTCGCGGTCTTGGCTGTGGTGGTTTTCCTATTAAAGGTAAAGAATGTGCCAAAGAAAACATTCATGAAATTAAAGAAAGCATAAAAGATGCTGATATGGTATATATTTGTGCTGGTATGGGCGGTGGAACAGGAACAGGAGCTGCACCAGTTGTAGCACAACTTGCAAAAGAAATGGGGAGCATAGTAATTGGTACTGTAACTATGCCTTTTAATATTGAAAAAGCTAGAGTGGATAAAGCTGAGTTTGGCTTACAAGAATTAAGACAAATGAGCGATACTGTTATTGTTATTGATAATAATAGGTTAGTAAAACTAGCCGGAAACTTACCTGTACAACAAGCATTTGCAGTAGCAAATGAACTAGTTAGTACAATGATTAAGGGTATTGTAGAAACAATTGCAACCCCATCTTTAGTTAATTTAGATTATGCAGATGTAAAAGCCATAATGACTGGTGGCGGAGTTTCTGTTATAGGTATTGGTGAAAGTGATTCAGAACATAGAGTAGAAGAAGCTACAAAAAGAGCACTAACTAATCCTTTATTAGATGTTAGTTATGAAGGAGCTAATGGTGCATTAATACATGTAGCTGGTGGTCCAGATTTAACCTTAGAAGAAGTAAACAAGGTTGGAGAAATGGTGACATCTGCTTTAGACTCAGATGCTAATGTAATCTGGGGAGCTAGGATAGATGAGAATATGACTGGGAAACTAAGAATCATGACAATTATTACTGGAGTTAATTCCCCTTACATTTTAGGTAAAACTAATGCTGCAGATAAAGCACAAGAAAAAGTAGAGAATATGGGTGAAGAACTCGGTATTGATATTCTAGGCTAAGAGGGCTTATTAACCCCCAACCCTTCCTTAGTCTTTTTGCTGATGCTCTTTGAGCATCAGCTTTTTTTCTTTTTTATTTTCTTAATTAACTTCTTTACTTTTTTAACTTGCTTCTCTAATGGAAATAGACTTATATCTCTTTTTTTGTTACCATATTCGTCAAAAAATACTAAGTTTTCTAAAGCCATTCTTTTCCTTAGTGAAGGTCTCTCATCAGGATAACCTAAAGTTATGGTAATTTCTGGTTTAAAACCATTTGGAACTTTTAGAATTCTTTTAATTGCCTTATCATCAAATGCTCCTACAAAACAAGCCCCTAGGCTCAAAGAAGTTGCTTTTAATAACATATTTTCAGCTGCAAGGGCACAATTTTGTGTTGAGTAAAGTGACCCTCTTTCACCATAGAATTTTTTAATATCTTCTTTGTCAGAACAGATTACAATATGGGCATGAGCTCCTTTCATCCAAGATTGTTTTAAAGAAGCTACTGCAATTTCATCTTTCTTTTTTTTATCTGTAACTACAATAAATTTATAACTTTGTATATTACCTGCGGATGGTGCCTTTATGCCAGCATCTAAAATTTCTGAAATTAATTCCCAAGGCACTTCTTTATCTAGATATTTTCTAATAGATCTCCTGGAACTAATTACTCGTTTAAAATCCATATTTTATTATAAATTATACTAATATAAAAATGTTTATATTACTACTTTTTCCACGATTCTGGATTATCTCTGTGCCAATCTACCATCATTCTTATACCTTTGTTTATATCTGTTTTTGGTTTATAACCTAGTTTTATTAATTCTTCAGAAGTTTTACCCTCAATTTTTTGTGGTTGAGCAATTTCTGCAGGATAAAACTTAATATGTCCTTTCCCAACAAGATTTATTATTTTGTTAGCTACATCAATAATTTTTACTTCATCACCATAAATATTGAATATTTTATTTTTTTGTTTCATGGCTATCATAAATCCTTCAATAAAATCATCAATATAGGTAAAAGATAAGTTTTTAGCTTTATTTCCGTAAATTGGTAATTCTTCTCCCCTAAAAGCCTTTATACAGAATTCAGTCATTAATCTTCTTGTTAAATCTATAAATGGGCCATAAACTGAGCTTGGTCTTATTATTACATAATCAACCCCATAACATTCTTGATAACCTTTAACCAATTCTTCACCATATATCTTGCTTGCAGTATATGAATTTTTTTCTTGACTAACAATCCTTGAAGAAGAAGTAAATATAAATTTTTTAATATCATTTAATCTACAAAATTCTAAACATTTGTAAGTTCCTTCAACATTATTTTTAAAAGCTAATAATGGATTTTCTATACATTGGTTAATTTTACAAAAAGATGCTAAATGAATAAATTTATCTACTGGTTGGGTATCTCTGTTCAATTTAAGGCTATCAATATTTAATATATCAAACCCTGAGCGAAGATCTAACTCATATTCTATTTTATTCTTTTCTTTTTTTAATCTATTTAATAAAAAATTACCAATTAGGCCCTTGCTTCCTGTTAATATTATTGACATTTTTTTCTAAATTTTCACCTTAACCAATCTATAACCATTAATATGAAATTCTTTTTCCAATTTATTAAAGTGGTCTTCATCTTTATATACTCCAACAATCGCCCCACCTGAACCAGAAAAATTAGCACATGCATTACTTGCCCTTGCTATTTCTACCATTTCTAAATTCTTTTTTCCTATTTTATCTTCTCCTATTATTTGTTTTCTTAAATCAAAATTCAGATCCATTATTCTAGAAAATCTTTCATGGTCCTTCTTCTCTAATGAAACTTTTGCTTGTTCTGTATACCATGCAAATTCTTTCATGGCTTCTATAAGCTCTGGTTCTTTTTCTTCATAATATCTAAAGTGAAGATTAGTATGAACTCTTTCAGATTCTTCAGATTCTGTTGAATAAACAATAAAAAAGTTAGGCAATAATTCCTTGGGAATTACTTGGTATTCTCCATGCAAACCATCATTTTTATTAAATGCCTTTTTTGAAAAATCCATATAAACTGGTTCATTATAAACCTGTACAACCCTATCTTGCAATCCTGCTTTTATTTTAAGTTGTTCTAATTCTGTATTCAAAACAAGATTTGCTTGTATTGGTAATGGCAATTGTGATCTCTCAACATCATAAAATTCAATAAGGCTTTCTAAACAAGAAGTTATTATTGCACTTGAACCTGCTAAACCAACTAATTTTGGTATATTTGTAGTATATTCTAAACTAAATTGGTCATCATGTAATTTTATATTTTTTTCTTGACAATACTCATAAAACTGCTTTAATGTTGCTTTTAATAACCTTATTCCACCATAAAATCCTTCTTTTTTTGTTGTTTTAACAAATTCATCTAAGCTATCAAATGAATGTTTATCATTACGTTCATTAAGAATAAAATGTATACCTTTTTTTTCTGGGTCATGCTCTAGTGTTACTGTTGCTCCCCAATTTCTAACTGGTATTGCTATTGTTCCACCATGAAATCCATCACTTGGATTTCCAACAAGTGCTGCTCTTGAAGGAGTTGTCTTTGGAATTCTTTTCTTAATTATTGTTTCCATGAATCTGTTTTGTCCCAACTATCTCTTTAATTTTTAAAATTCAGTTTATAAAGATTGTTGTAATTAAAAACAGTTATTTATTCTTAAAAAAACAAAGATTTTTAAAGAAGTGAAAATTTTTTTACTTGATGATACCATCCATTCACATTGTACTGGGATTATTATTCTCACTTTTTTTGTATCCTCTTTTTGGGTTTTATGTTATAATTATTTTCCTTTCTAGTTTTCTTATAGATGTGGATCATGTTCTATGGTATTTTATTAAATATAAAAAATGGGATAACCTAAAAGAAATTTATAATTATTACACTGATGATGAAAAAATTAGAGATATTTTAAATGTGTTTCATACTATTGAATTTTTAATTTTACTAATAGTATTAGCTATTTTCTTTAAAATCTTTAGATTTGTTTTAATTGGTGTTGGTTTCCATTACCTCTTGGATATTATTTATATGGTATCTCATAAGAAATATGGTAGAAGAGCTATTTCTCTAATAAATTGGTTAAAGAGGAATTATAAACGTTTGTAAGTAAAACCTTTTTTTCTTGCTTCTTCTCTATTAAAAAAATACTTCATATCAAATAAGACTGGGTTCTCTTTTGTGATTTTTAATAGCTTATCTATTGTTAGATTTTTAAATTCATTGTGAGAGTTAACTAGGACAATACAATCTATGTCTTTTATTTCATTAATACTTATGTTTTTAATTCCAAATTCTTTTTCTGAATTATCTACTAAAGGATCATGGGCTATTACGCCTATATTGTGTTTTTTTAATTCTTTGATTAATTTTTCTGCTCCAGAATTTCTCATATCTTTTACATTTTCTTTAAAAGTTAATCCAAGAAGTAAAACTTTTGAATTCTTTAACTCTTTTTTAGCTTTAGTTAAAGCTTTGGCTACTAATTTAGATACGTGTTCTGGCATACTTTCATTTACATCTCTGCTTGCTGTGATTATTTTTAGATTACAATTAATTTTTTCTGCTTTATGAATTAAATAATAAGGATCTATTGGGATACAATGGCCACCAACTAGCCCTGGATAAAATTTAAGGAAATTCCACTTTGTTCCTGATGCTTCTAACACTTCTTTTGTATCTATGTCTAGTTCATTAAACAATAAAGAAAGTTCATTCATAAGTGCAATGTTCATATCTCTTTGAACGTTTTCAATTATCTTTGCTGCTTCTGCTGTTTTAATATTTCTAACTTTGTATACGCCTGCATCAATTATTTTATTATAAACTTCTGCTGTTTTATCTATGGTTTCTTCATCAATGGCTGATACAAGTTTTGTTATTTTATCTATTGTATGCTCTTTATCTCCTGGAACAATTCTTTCTGGAGAATAACCAACTTTAAAATCTTGCCCACATTTAAGATTAGAACATTTTTCTAAGATTGGAATACAAATCTCCTCTGTTGCTCCCGGATAAACACTTGATTCATAAACAACAATCGCGTTTTTTTTCAAATTCTCTCCAACTATTTTTGAAGCAGATTCTAAAAAGCATAAATCTGGTTTTTTTGAAGAATCTACTGGCGTTGGAACAGCTATAACAACAAAATCTGCTTCTTTGATTTTCTTAGAATCTGAAGTAAACAAAACAGAGGAATTTTTTAATTCTTCTTCTGAAGATTCATTTGTTTTATCAATATTCTTTCTTAATTGTTCTATCCTCTCTTTACTAATATCAAAACCAATAGTCTCAAATATTTTTGAAAATTTTATTGCAAGAGGCAATCCAACATAACCCAAACCAATAACACAGATTTTCATTCTAAATTTACCAAAAAGAAACATATTTAAGGATTATTGTTTTGAAGTAACAAAATAGTTTATAATGGGATTAAAATTAAATTTCTATGAAAACTAAAACAAGTGCAATAATTTTGGTATTATTTTGCTCTCTTCTAACTACAACAGCACAAATCTTTTATAAATTAGGTTCAGCAAAACTAAGTTTTAGTATAGAAGGTATAATTTTAAATCACTATTTAATTATAGGTATTATCCTTTATGCAATTGGAGCTTTTCTTTTAATAATAGCCTTTAAAGGTGGAGAATTATCTGTACTGTATCCATTTTTTGCAATGAGTTATATATGGATTAGCATAATTTCCCCAAAAATATTTTTAACAGATTATATGAATACATTAAAATGGGTTGGGGTTTTTGTAACACTAACAGGAATAATTTTAGTGGGTTATGGTGGTAGAAAATGACTCAATCATGGGCGATAGTTGCAACACTTTTTGCTGCGTTTTTAGCTGCTTTGGGAGCATTTTTCCTTAAAAAAAGTTCCTTTAGTAAATTAAATATTAGAATTTTTCTTAATAAATTTACCATTATAGCCATTACTTTCTACGGATTATCTTCAGTGATATTTATAATAGCACTAAAGGGAGGAGAACTATCTGCATTATATCCAATTGGTGCAACCAGCTATATTTGGGCAAATATATTATCAATATTTTTCCTAAAAGAAAAAATGAATTTGTATAAATGGTTAGGCGTAATTATAATAATTATTGGAATCACTTTCGTGAATATAGCCTAATTATTTTTCTATTTTCAAAAATAGTTTAATACCAGTAATCAAATCTTTAATATCATCTTTTGACTTTAATTTTTTTAATTGATTTATTACAAATTTTGGTCTTAAATAAAAATTTTTGAAAGCTTTTTTCTGTAACTTTAGTAAATCGTCTCCATTTAATGCATCTGTTCTTAGTAAAGGATATTTATTGCTTACTGGAGAAAATCTAGACCATTCTAAGTTTTTATCTAAATGGCCATTTTCTTTTAACATATTATATAAGTCTGTACCTGGAAATGGAACAGTAATAAAAAAACTTGCTTTATCAAGATCTAATTTTCTACTAAAGTTTAATGTTTCATTAAATGTTTCTTCAGTTTCCCCAGGATTTCCAATCATAAAATTTCCATAAACTCCAATCCCTTCTTTTTTAACAATATTAACAGCTTCTTCTGCTTTGTCTATGTCTGTCATTTTTCTAATATTTTTTAATATTTCCTTAGAACCTGATTCAAAACCAAATGTTATTAGTTTACAACCAGCTTCTTTCATTTTTTTAACCATGTTGCTAGAAATAGTATCTACTCTTGACATGCAAACCCAAGATATTTCTAAATTTCTTTTAATTATTTCATCACAAATTTCTATAACTCTGTCTTCTTTTAATGTAAATAATTCATCTCCAATATTAAATTCCTTAAGATTATACTTATTAATGCATTCTTCTATCTCATCAACAACATTTTGAATACTTCTAAATCTAGTTAATCTTCTCCACATAGATTTAGCATTACAATAAACACAATCGAAAGGACAACCCCTGCTTGTAAAAAGATATGTAGCATTTTCATGGCTAACTTTTTTAGTAACAGAAGATTCATATAATTTTAAGTCTAATAGATCTCTTGCAGGGAATGGAATTTCATCTAAATTTTTTATTAACTCCCTTGGTTTTGTTTTAATTATTTCATTATTCTTTCTAAAGACAATACCATTAACTTCTTCAAGATCCTTATTCTCATCAATAGCCTTAATTAATTCATAGAAAGTTTCTTCACCTTCTCCAACAA
>NZBH01000016.1 GCA_002687815.1 archaeon
CTGTTATTTCTACACCATTAACTAATTCTGTTGCTCCGCTTGGAATAGTTGCTTTTACACCATCAACATCTACTAAGACTGAAGATTGACCTACATTATCTAGTGTAACTGTTTTTCCTTCTGATGTTACTTTATCTCCAACATTCATAAAGTATTCATCACCAACATATGCTGTAAACTTCGAAGCAGAATCTATACTTATTATCTTCAACTTCTTACCCAAGAACATTATTTCTAATGGGGTTGTTGTTGATGTATCATTCAATACTATTGACTCATCAAAAACATAATGGTAAGAAATTGCTCTTGTAACAGCTTCTAGATAAACATTGCTTTCATAGTCATCATCACCAGAAGTCAAACCGGTTACAACTTGTGGTGCTGTCTGTGCGTTTGGAGCTCCTGATGTACCAATTTGTCCCAGATCAAGTTCATCATGGATATCATAACTACCACCAGCAAAACTTATTTCTGAATCTTGGAAACTCTCTATGTCATCATCTTCTAACTGAGAATCCATAAAGGTAGTTCCACCAGAAGTTATTAAAGTTCCATTAATTGGAATTTCATCTGTTTCTCCACCACTAACTACTACTGTTGATCCTGTTCCACCTGTTCCTGGTGATACTGCTGCTCCTGACATTCCGCCAAGAATATCCCATGCTCCTGCAATATCATCTCCTAAAGATCTGTCTCCGTATACTGGCAACATATCATATCTTCCACCTGATACAAATGGTGCAGGATAATCTGCTAAAGAATACGCCATTGCTCCAGTAATTGTTGCGCCTAACATCACTGTACCTGCAGAAACTGCAGCTATTTTTCTAATCGCATTTTTTGCCTTTAAAGCAAATTGCATTTAAACACCTCCGTGTTTTTTTGATTTTGAGAGAACTTTCTTCCCTCTTTTTAATTTTAAGTTTTTGTCGCTAGCTTAAAAAATTCATTGTTGTCTTTGATCAAAGTTATCAATTCTAACTGAATGTTTGCCTTATAAAGATTTATATATTATAGCAGATATTTTTTGTGTATTTTGCTTCGAAAAGCCTCGACAACGCATTTTTTTACAATTAATACTTTTATGTATTAATTTTACCAGTAGAACATTTCTGGTTAGTAGTTACAAAGGTAAATATCTGCTTTAAATAATTTAGAATTTATATTTTTCACATAAGGTGCTGCTAAAGAAATATCTTGTTTTTTTTCATCACATTTACCTATTTTTATGAAATCGTCGTCGGAGATAGACACAATAAATTTATAATCTTCTTCTTTAATATCTAATTTATTAATAATAAATTTAATTTCAGAAACAATATATGTCTTACAATTTTCAGAATCACAAGAATTTAAACCATTATAACAGTCAACCATAACATCAGATAAAGATTTTTCACACATAGTTGTCTTAAGTAATGCATTTAACAAATTATTTGCAATAACATCTTGATTTCTTTCACTTTCTCCACCAGTATACAAAAAAAATCTTAGTGCAAAGATTGCAATTATTGTAATTAAGATTACAATAATCAACAAACCAAATATTTCAACTTGTGCTTTTTTCATTTTAATAATAACTTTCTATTTTTAATAGTCCAACTTTATATTCATTTGTTAAAGGATAAAATAATGAAACAGGAGTTGTTATTATTTCTTTAGATTTAATATTAGAAGGCTTTTTTTCATACAAAAGCCAATAATTACAATTAGGATAATCCCATTGAAATCTTTCTAGATTACATTCTTTTCCTGTACCTTCAGGATAAATTAATTCCATTGATATTTTTTTATTGCCAAAATTTATATTATTCAATTTTTTAAATGAGAATAATTTTATACTATCTACACAATTAATATCTTTTATCTGAGAAGAACATTTTATTTCTGGCAAATCTTGAAAAGTTCTTAATAAAGTAAAAGTTCTAATTTTTTCATTAGAAACATACTGAGATTTAATACTATTAATATTAAAGTTATGGAAGAAAATTAACCCAACAATAGCTAAAATTGTAAATATTATTAATACTAAAATTGTCTCATTTATCTGTAATTGTCCTTTAGAAGACATCTGAACACCCCTTCATAAAAAATTCTTTATTTTTTTGAAAAATTCTTTCTTGATTATCATAAAGTTCTTCTAAATCAACAGATTTCTTAAGATAAGAAGTTATAGTTTGATAATTACATTCAGGATTATTATTTTTAATATGTAATTTAGTTGCTTTTTCTTTATACACTTGATTTAATAAGCTAACCTTATTTGTAATCTTATCTAAGAAACAATTATAATTATCTGAAAAAATAGCTCCTAACAAAAGTTGTTTTTTAATAAAATAACTAGAACCAATTTTACCTTTCTCAATACCATCTATAAGATTTACATTAAGTATTTTTGTTTTGATATTAAATCTAGGTATCTTAGTATTTTCAAAAAGAACAAATTTTATTTCTTTTAAACGTTCTCTTGAAATATCTTGTTTTATTTTTTCTTCACTAATATAATCAATTGCTTCTATATTGAAAAGCTGATTATTTGAATTAAATTTCTTTGGCAAATATTCTAAAAATTCTTCTACTTTCTCTTTTGGATACAAATAATATTTTATATTTGGAGAAGAAATATATATTAAATCAGCTACCTTATAGGGAAAATAAAATTCATCAACCCACAATAATAATTCTGAAGTTTCAATAGAAGAAGGAGAAAAAATAATTTTATCTCTTATATAAATTTGATCTCCGCCATTTATAGAAAAATAATTACAAAAAAATTCAGTTTTAAATTGATCCATCCCAGTAGGATTAATCTTAGCAGATAATTTCTCTATACTTAGTAAATCTAATTGTGAATCTACTTCTACTGCTAATTGAGTATTCATCTTTCTAAAAGAAAGATTCCTATAATCAACAATAAAAGCAACAAATAAAGCTAGAATAATAAAACCAGCTATTAATATAAAAATCCAATTAAATTGGGCTTTCTTCATGCTTAATCAACACATAATCTCCCATATTCTCCAGTTTAACTTCAAGTTTGTTAATAGTTTTAACACATAATAAGGGGTCTTCTGGTCTCATATGGCTAATATTCATATAAGCTGGCTCTAAAGCTTTTTTATTGGGATAAGGAATGAAAAAGGTATTATAATTTCTCTTACTTTTAATCAATGCTTCAGCATATTCTGTAGGAAAACCCATATTTGGACCATAACTCAAATCAACAAAACAAACAAAATTAATTTCCTTTGGTATTCTTAAAGACAAAGATTTCATACTTCCTTTTGTCAAGTAAAAGTAATTACTAACTTCTTTTTGTAAATTATCTTTAAAAGAAACAAATTCTACATTACTACCTAAATCAAGTACATTTCTTACAACATAAAATCCAAAAAATAAAATCAAAGCTGCTACAATTAAAATAAAAATATAATTAAATGGTTGACTAAATAATTGAGCATTTTTCATCTTAAGGATAAATAATAGTTAAAGGCGATAAATTATTGAAACGATCTTGACACAACACATAATAAACAGTACTTCCCCATTCAGCTTCATGTTCTGTTGTTTCTGAAACAGACATATCAATACCAGTACCGAAATTAAATCTTCCTTCAGTTGAATACTGACAAGTTGCTGGTTCATCAGTAGATACATGTAACATTGATGGAGTAGTTGAAATATCTTCATATAATTTTATTATTTCTGGTGCTTCACTATCAGATTCTAATACAAATTCTATTTTTACAGTATCTTCATTCCCAGCTAGATCTCTACACCAGGTATAAATCTTTTGAGAACCTTTGTCTAAAGGAGCAATAGTACTATGAACGCTTGATAAGCCAGTATTGGAAAATATTATCATAGGTGTATTAAAAAAACCTGTAGGATTATAATAACATGTTGAAGAACCATCCTTCTCTGCCCCTTCTTTTGTCTTAACAGTCAATTCTACTTCTCCAATATTACTATATACAGTTCCAGATGGTCCTGAATCTGTAATTTCTAATGGTATTGATCCTCTCAAATGATATCCTTCTGCAGGTATATCATCCCTATTAATATTATTATTTTTATCTCTACATTTAAAATAAAATACATTATCTTTATTATTTTGCAAGCCAGTTAAAGTAGTTGTACAAGGATACAAATTTTGATAAGTTGCTACAGGAGAACAATCAAAATTATTAGGCATATTCTTGTAATTCTGGTTTGAAGTTGTTGAATATTTACATCCTCCTATCAATGGATCTGCTGGCTCATTCAAATAAATAGACAATTTAATTTCAGTAGTTCCATAAGGAATATAAGCATTATTTAATATACTAAATTTAGGATCTTCTAACACTGGAGCCTGAGTATCAGGACTATCTTCTACTGTAAATTTAATAAAATAATCAATATCATTAGCACGTTCATTTCTATTTTCACATCTAACATAAAATGTATTTAATTGACCAGGCGTTATTTCTATCCTATCTTCATCTGCTGGAATTGCTTCATAAGCTACTGGAATTGTCATCTCATGTTCATATGCCCATGATAATACATCTAAATCACCAAATGGCTCTGTCATTTCATCATAATCTTTATGGAACCTACTAATCTTACATTTTGCATATTCTCCATTTCCACCATCACCTAAAGTCTTAACTCCTATTTTCAAAGGTGTATATACAGGAATTATATCCTTAGCTGGATCAAATTCATATCCACCCATCCTTCCAGAACTTACTGGTGTTTTAATAAAAGTACTTCCATCTCTTGGTAATATTGGCAAAGGCTCAATTATTGGAGGAGTTACATCATTTATATTTTCATCTTTTAGGCAAACTATTTCCCCATTTTGATTTTCAGGTTTACAAAATGCACCAAGACTTTCACATTTATATTCAGTACATTTAGAATATTCTGTCATACACTTTTCACAATCATTTGCACTATTTGGTGGCTCCCAAGGACCACAAGTAAAAGTATAAGTTACTTCCTGCGTTTCTTCTCCACAGAAAAATAAAATACATAAAATAAGCCAAGCTACTCCTACCCAAAAGAGTACTACACCGAGAGGTTCTAATACAGCGGATAAAGCTGGTGTTATTGCTTCCTTTGCTGTAGCTGCATAAGCACCAAAAGTAGCCATTTCTAATACAGCAACCCCAAAAGTAAGACCTTCTACAGCCAAAGATACAATAAAGGTAGCAGCAAGAGTCGCGCCAAGGAACCAAAAGGCTGCAAAAAAATCTCCAACATCCCAAGCAAATTCATGTGCCAATTCTGGCATTTTTATTGAATAAGCTAAACCAGCAGAATATGCTAATGAAAATATATCTTTTCCTTCAATAGGTTCATCTTGACTATTAAAATCATCAAATTTTACTTTTTCTAAATCTTCAGGATCTTCTAACTCAACAAAAGGTACAAGACCATTCAACTCAGCAGGGTCTGGTCCACCAGAAGAAAAACCAGTACTAGTATACTCCCCTTCAATATTAAAATGAGCACCACAATCACCAAGACTCCTACAATAATTGTTCCATTCAGTAGAAAGAGTATTACATCTTCCCTCTTTATATCCCTCTGAGAGCGCTTGACTACTATGATCACAATTTTCTATACACCACCAATCTTTTATTGCCCCAGTCTTTTTCCATACCTCGGTACAAGTAAATTCTCCAAAACAAGTATCAGAAGTACCTGGTGGAAATTCAGGTGCACATAGCCCAACATCATCATCCCAATAACAATCTCCAGCCAGCATTTCATCTGAACAACATTTTTTACGAAGAGCTTGATTATCACAACATTCTTCTAACTCTTTCCTATATGCATTACCATCTTCATCCTTCCAGATTTCATTTAATAATGCTTCATCTACTTCGCACTTGTCCCTATCCGTACCAGCCCAATAATCCTCCTGACAAAGAAGATTACATTCTCCACCACAATCTATTTTATTTTTTTCAGATTCATTTAACTCATATTTAGAAAAATATTCTTCACTATTACATGCTATACATGATCCATACAAATTAGGTCTACACAAAGCTGCATCCAAACCACCTTCTACGACATTATCAGGAAGAAATTTTTGTACACAAATACTTTCTCTTCTTTCATCACAGGGCTCTATTGTTTCTATACCATCCTCACACAAATGCCTATAATGCATAGAACCTACTAAATCTTTTCCATCACCAACAGAACCTTCATATTCACACCAAGATTCTGCATTTTTTCTTGGTTGCCCTTTCATCCAAGAATTTTTATCACTTTTAATAGTATCCTCACAATCAAGACTTATACACATATTACTTACCTTGTCCTCATACTGTGAAGGTACTCTAGCTAAAAATGCTCCATCTGCTTCTGCACAAGTACTACCTTTACTATAATCACAATTCCCACAATCTGGATTTGGAATTTTCTTTCCACCAGAAGATAACAAAGGAGGATCGCAACTTTCTTCTTTTGGAATCACTAAACCATTTGGATCATAATCAGTACCATAAATATTTTCTCTATTACCTGCAGAATCAAACCAATAAACTCCATCTCTACCAGGTAAACAACCAGTATGATGTTGTCCAGTAACTCTACAATCAGGACGAGAACTACAAATAGTATTTTTAAAAAATTGTGAACCTGCAAAATTATTATTACAATCTTTTCTTGAAGTAAATTTACAAACATCAGTAGAAACACAACAACCTTCTTCCATAGACAAACATTCTTGCTGGCATTGTAATTCAGAATTTACAGAAGGATTAAATACATCAGCAAGTCTTAAAGCTTCATATCCTTCAATTGCTTCTGCACATACTGCTTCTTCAACAACTGAACAACCTCCAGGCAATGCACAACAACCTATCTGACACCTTGGTATATCACACTCAATTCCAGGATACCAAGCACCCTTAAAATTAAAACAAGTACTTTTTGGTGTATTTTTATCACAATCTCCATCAACAACACAACAACCAGTTCCACAATAAGTTGTTTGTTCACATGCTACTGGAGAATTTTCATAATTTGAATCACAATTTCCTGGTTCGGTATAAACACAATACTCCCCAGGACCAGCAACTGTTCCAACTGTTTTTTCACAACATACCTTACTTTCTGCTTTAACAGGTTGAATTAATTGGATGGTAAAAATAGCGCAAATTAATACAAAAATCATAAATACTGCTTTTTCTTTTAAAAATCTTTTCAAGGTCTCACCCATCCTTGCACAGCAAATTTAAATGCATAAGGATTATCTCTTCCTCTTAACATATATATTTCTGATTTTTCAATAGTATCCCTTTCTATTTGTACCCTACCCCTACTCTGAACAATATAAAGATCCCAAAAAACCATCCCCAAAGGACTAGTTATTTCATCATCTACAAGTTTATTAGCAATATAGACTAACTGTCCAAGTGGAACATCAAAAACAGCAGAAAATTTATCTTTTTTAAAAACAAAATCTCCTTTTTGAATTGTTATTGGGAAATCAACATCAACCATCGTATTATAATTCCCAATAGTTGTTTCAACTTCTATTGCACCTTGTGTTACTGAATAACCTTGTCTTTCAAAAGGCGCATTATTCATACAAGAAGTTAATTGGGATTTAACAAAACTTGAAAGCTCTCTTTCAATATGAAATTTTAAACCAGGTCTTCTATTAACACAAGCAGTATAATTCTCAACATAACATAAATAAGTTACTTTATCTCCTTTATACATAGTATAAAATCCAGGATTTATATCACCACCCTGTTTACCAACGAGATTCAAACCTTGTTGACCAGATTCTTTTATACAATTATCAACATATTCCTCAACTCTTGGCATTATTATTTTAGGAATTGTTGGAGAAATTATTTTTGTTCTTACGAAAATAAAAAATACTGCCGCTACAAGAAGAACAATACCTAGAATTATAAATAGGGTCACCTGCGCTCTTTTTTTCATATAAAGACGATAAATTGGATTAGAAATTTATAAACTTTTCTATTTAATCATTAGAAACACGAGGAGCAAGAATAACAGAGAAACTTAATTTATCTAAAACATTATATTCAATCTTCAACGGATAATCTTTATTAAAAGAAAGTAAAACTTTATCAGCTAACTTTGAACCTTTTATAATTTTTTTAAGATACTCTATAGAATATTTAGCAGTAACTTCTTCAGAAGATTCTGTAGTAATACTTGTTTCCTCATCTTTTAAAATCTCAACTTTAGCTGTACTTAAATTACTTTCAGAATCTATTACAAATTTATCTGAAACAGCAGTCAAAGAAACAGACTCAGCTACAATACCTACGTCTTCTATTGCCTCATCCAATACCAAAGAATTTGTTTCTATTTTAATTGGAAAACTTAAATCTGGAATTTTTTGCTCATTTTCTTCTATATCTATTAAAGACTGATGAAAAGTTCTATTAGATTCTCCTCTCAATTGTATTTTTAATTTATTTTTCTGCGAATCTAATTCTAACACCAAGGTATCAGTAGGTTTAACTCTTCTTAAAATTTGTTTAAAATTAGCAAGACTAATAGCAAATTCTGTTGGTTTTTCTACAGTATATTCAATAAAAGCAGAAGAAAGTAGTTTAAAAATAATCATAGCAACATTAGCTGGATCCATTGCTATTAATTCTATTTTTTCTTTATCAATTTTAAAGTTAACTTCATTAACAAGCTCTGAGATTATTGTAATGCTTTCCTTAAGAAATCTTGGTTCTGCTAATATTAATTTCATAACGATTAAAAATTAAATTAAGTATATATATTGTTTTGTGTTATACAAAAAATAAATTAGAGATTATATTATGGAACTAAAATCTCAAGAGGTTCAATAGGAAGCATATTATTCAAATACAGGTACATTAGAACAACTCCAATAATTAATCCAATAATAAGACCCCAAATTAAAGATGAAAAATCGATATATGCTTTTTTATTCATAATACCACCTCTTTACTTTAATATCTTTTTAACTTTATTATATAAAAAAGTATCTATTTTAGACAAGTCTTGAATAATATCAGCTTGTAAATTAAAATTATCCTCGTTAGGTATTAATCTACCAAAAACACGTATATATTTATTTTCTATAATTTCTAAATCATTATTTAAAACAATTAATTGGCCAGTACCATCATCCATAACAAATGAGGAATCTGTTTTAGAAATTATCATCCCAGAAATAGCTAAATTTGTGTCAGTTTCATTTATATCATTAATTTGTTTTTCAGAATAAGGTTCTCTTCTTTCCATTAGTTAATACATTCTCCAAGTATGGCCACATTTTGTACATTTATAAAAAGTTGTCTCTGCTTCATCAGCAGCTCTTGTTTGAAGTTGCCAGAAAAAAGCTTTTTTATTTTTACATTTAGGACATTCTTGATCAACTTTAGGTAAGATTTCAACTTTCTTTTCAACAACTTCTATTTTTTCTTTTGGTTTAACTTTTTCTTTTAAAACCAAACTTTCTTTCTTCTCTTTAGAAGCATAACCACAAGAAGAACAAACCAATTTTGTTCTACTACCATCATTTTTTGGTATCACCATACCACCACATCGTTCACAAAATATCATCTTTATCTAAAAACATTTATTAACTCTACAAACAAAATTTTAATCCAACCTAAAAGAGGTATTCTTAAAATAGCTTTTCCTATATATCTCTCCTCATTAATATTATTTTCGCCTAATTGAACAATAATATCTGGATTATGGTCTCCTTTTGTTTGAAAATAAATTTTACTATTTTCTTCTTTTATATTAACAACCCTATGAATTATAGGATCACTATGTAACGGACTTCCAAAAACAATTACATCACCCAATTTTATATTTTTTGGTTTTGAGCCATACAATAACATTATATCTCCTTTATTAAAACCATTTGAAAAAGACCAAGATTTAATTTGCTCTTTAGTAAAATCATGAGAAGTATACCAATTAGATTGGGAATCCCACCAATTTTCAAAAGAACCATCATGCTCCATTGACCCTGAAACTACAGCAACTAAAGGATGACTTGTTACCAATAAAAGTCCAAGCAACGGATAAATAATAAACTTAACCAAGATAAAAGCCAAAAGAACATTAGTAAGCCATGACCATATACTATCTTCCTTCCAAATAAAATACCAAATGTCTTTTAGAATTTTTTTAAATTCCATTACAAAAATTTTTAATAAGTTCACTTAAAAAGTTTTCGATTTAGACATAAATGTATTTTTGAACTTCTTGATAGTATTTTGGGTTTATTTTTCCAAAATCATAATTAGAAGTAGGATCTAAAGAGATCCAATCTTCATCTACCTTATAGAGTGATAATGCCTTTGGTAAATAAACTTGTAAAAATGCATGATCATAAGTTAATACAATTCTTGTCTTAATATTTATTGCTTTTAATAACTGCGCAAGTAAAATTGTTAAATCCTCACAGTCTCCTCCACCACCAATTAAAGTTTCTTCTGGGGCTTGAACATATTGTCTTTCTGGATCTGAAACATAATTTAAATCTCTAACAAAATAATAGAAAGCTTTTGAATAGCATATTTCAGATTCTTTTTTACAAGATAAAGTTGCTATTTTCAAAGCAGAATTTCTAATAAAAGCAGAAACTTGTATTTTTTTTATATCTTCAATCTGATATAGCCTACCACCAACTATTTTATTAGCTGGCAATATTTCTTTTAATGTTGGAGTATATTTAGGAGAAGGATTAGCTTTTATACCATAAAAAGGAACTGCCATTAATACAATAATAAGTATAATAAAAACTACTAAAATATAAACAATCGGACTTCTCTTTTTTTCCTCTTCTTCAATCTCTTCTTGATTCAATTATCTCACCATTTGGCTCTTTTTCTAAAAAAACTTGTGATCTAAAAGAATATAATTTACAATTATCTTGTTTCCAAGTATCTTCTAATAATCCTGCTTTTAAACAAACTTGATTTAAAAATTCTTCAACACCCCATTTTTGTTCTACAGGAACTTGAGGCAATAATAAACCCCTAAAATTTTCAACACCAGCAATTAAACCATCTCTACCAATTTTTATTTTTTCTAAATATTCTTCTGATTTCTCAACTTTAACTAATTCCGGAAGTGTTAAAATTGAAACTTCTATTATTACATTATCCAATTCTTCTTTTCTCAATGGAAGAAATCTTGGATCAGAAAATGCAGAAGATTTTGCTGCTTGAATAATTGCTTCATTTAAGGGTAAAACAGGTTCAGGAAAACCAATACAACCTCTTAATTGATGATCTTTATGTGTATGAATTGTAACAAAAACTCCTCTTTTTTCAGAATTTTCTAATTTTATTTCTTTATTCTCAAAAGAAAATTTTATTGTATCTCTAGCAAGCTTAACTAGTTTTTTACCTTCTTCTAAAGAAAAAAAACTCATTTTAATTTTTGTATTTGTGTTTTAAGCTCTTTATTCTTTGTTTTTAATCTAGTTACTGCTTTAGTTAATGCTGATTTTGGTGTTTCTTTTCCATCAGTTTCAACTACAAATAAAGGTTGTCCCAACATTGGATGTTCTATATGATAACCAGAAACCTTAATATGTTGATCATTCCAAAGTTCTTTTCTAAGAACATTACAAAAGGTATGATCTTCTCCTTCAACCTTAAACTTCAATTTATTCTTTGATTGTTCCATAATTTTTAATTCCATTTTAAGATTATACTGAAATTTTATCTTTTAAAGCTTTCGTTTAAGCCACCAGCACCCAACTTTAATCACATGTATCTTTCTTTTATGAAAATCAAGAGTTTGTTTTAGTGGAAGCTTAAATTGTATTATCCCTTTAACTTCAAAGTTTTTCTTCTTAACTAAACCTTGAATAAAATCTTTTGATTCTATTTTATGAAGAGAGTAAATTTTATCACTTATTGACATTGCTTTTTCTAAAAATTTCTTATCTGCATGCTTTACTTTTACTCCAAAAGGAGGATTTTCTATAACTGTATCAACTTTTCTATTAAAATCTGTAACATCTTTATTTACAAAAATAGCATTAAACTTCTTACCCAAACTTTTCTCTAAAAAAGACAAATTTTCCTTTGCTATCTTAAGTGCATCTTTATTCACATCAACAAAATAAACTTTTTTAGCATCTAAAATCAAAGCTCCAAGTCCTAAAATTCCGGTACCACAACCAAGATCCGCTATTTCTCTATCAGAAACATTTTTATTAAAATAAGAAAACCAAAGTATATCTGCTGCAATCTCTGAATCTGTTGGGTATTGCTCAAGTTTAACAACAGGCTTATAAAAAGTTTTAAGTTTCGAAAGTAAAATTGCCAATTGTTTTTTATTCATGTTTATCTTTATTTAATTTTAATAAATCTCCAATAGTCAAAGACGCATTATGAAAATCTATTTTATCAACTTTTTCATTTTTATTTATTACAATTAATTTTATATTAAGAAAACCTTCAAGTTTTTTTGCAAGATCAAGAGAAGGCTCCAAATGACCAGATTCTAAATTATGGATTACAGATTCTTTTTCTGCTATTTCCATTGCTAAATCCTTTTGTAATAAATTCATAGACTCTCTTGCTCCTTTTATTCTAGTTGAATAATCTCTTACAATTTCTTCAATTATTTCTTCTTTTATTTTCTCAGGTTTTGACTTCTCTTCTAAAACAGATTTTTTAATTTCAACAGCCTCTCCAAATTGAATACAATTATTACAAACTTTCAAAATAGAACCTTCTACAACCCCCTCTACTAATTCAGTTTTCTTACCACATAAATCACAATCACCGAACATTTTCACATCCTTTAACTTTTGTTTTATAATAAGGACATATTACCCCCAATAATTCATCTCTAGTAATTAATCCTTCAAATTTTCTATTTTCAACAATCAAGGTAGGAGTTTCTTTTATATCATAAGCAGATTTTAAAATATCTATTATTGGTTCTTTATCAAAGTCTGCATCTAATGAAAATACCAATAATTTTTCCTCAAATATATCTTTCAAATAAGTTAAAATAGTTCCTTGAATTTTACAATTTTGGCAATCTTCATTAGAATAAAAATAAAAAATAGATACAGTGTCTATGTCACACAATTCTTTTGATCTTTGTGCTAACAACCAATATCTTATTTCAGCCAACACATATTCTCTTTTTAATAATGTAAATTCTGAATTATCCCTTACTGATTGAGTAATATAATCTTCTAATTTAACCCTAACATTATTTAAGGTATTTATGTTTTCTTCCAAAGTTTTCATAACAGCTAAACAATTTTGCTCTTCTAGTGTACCCAAATACAAAAATTGCAATTGAATACTATCATAATCTAATTTTTGAACTCTACTAAACTCTCCAATTGTTTTTGCTCTTTCACCGCTTAAAAATATCCCAAGAATTAATCCTAAAATAAAAATAAATATTGTTATTATTAAAGCCTTAAGATAAATCTTTTTACTAATTTTTCTTATTACCATTTTTGTATTTTATTTACAATTATATCCCAAAAAACACCCAAGAACAACACTGAGATTAACAAAGGATAAAATATCATATAAATCACCATTGCTAATATATCTTGTTTTTTAACTGGTTCTCTTGTATATTTATATGCACATCTTAGAAGAAAAATTATTATTGCAAAAGTAACTGCAGTATAGAAAAAATTTGTTATATTAATGTCTAAGATACTAAAAGTTTGTGTGAAATTACGTATAGAAGATCCAATATTAAAATTTATAGATAAAAGCTCACGGAAACCATCAATTAAAGGTTCTACAGCTGTTTTCAGAAATAAAATAAAAATAGCAAAGACAACTATAAACCCTTCTAAAAATACTCTTGGTAATTGAATCAAGCCAAAATCTCCATATTTTGTATTAAATAGCATATTTTTATGTCTTAATATATTAAAAATGGTTCCTTTATACCACCTATTTCTTTGCTTATAGAATTGTATAAATGTTTTAGGGGGTTTTGTATATACATCAGTACTCAATAATTGCACAATTTTGTAATGGTATTTTTGCAATCTTAATGTTATTTCAAAATCTTCAGTTAAATTATGTCTATCAAAACCACCAAGTTTCTTAATAACAGATTTTCTGTAAGTACTAAAAGGACCTGGTGCAACATGAACACAATCTAAATTAGACATTAATTTTTTAAAAAAAAGATTAACTAAATACTCACATCTTTGAAGTCTTTGTAAAATAGTTTTAGGATTTTTAACTTTCATCAAAGGTAAAACTGCTGCTACTTCTTGATCTACGAAAACTGGTAATATTTTCCTCAACGCATCTTCTTTTATAGTAGAATCAGCATCCAAGGTTGCAAAAAATTCTCCTTTAGCTACTGAAAGAGCCTTATTAATAGCCACCCCTTTTCCACAATTTTCCTGACTTAAAAGTTTAATATCAAAATCTTTCTTATTGTTAATAATTCTTCTTACAATTTCTTCAGTTCTATCCTTACTCCCATCATTAACAACAATTAACTCTAATTTATCTTTCGGATAATCCAAGTTTAATATAGAATCAACAGTTTCTTTTACATTTTCTTCTTCATTATAAGCAGGAACAGCTACAGTTACATGTGGAAATTTTTCTAGAACTCCATCTTTATCTTTAACTCCTTTTTCAAAAAAAACTAAAAACCAAAATACAGTTAGATATAAAAAAAATAAGTATGAAGACCAAACTAAAATCATAGAGGTAGTTACCATTTTATAATTAAGAGGATTCTATTAAATACTTAAAAGTTTTCCTTCACTCTCCAAATTTCTGTTTCCTCATTTGAGTATATTTTCTCAAATTTTCTATACCTAATTCCTAATATCTTAGGATTATAATTTAATAAGAATAATAAACCATCATCTTCTCTACTCCAAACTTGACCTTCTTTCATTTCTTTATCTATCCAAATATAATTTATATTATATTTATCAAGAAGTTTCGTAATATCTTCAACATTAATTGAATAAAAAATATCTTGTAAATCTCTATTACGTTGATTAACATTTGGCATATAAATAAAATGCCTATCCATAACTACAGGCTTATTAGCAATTCCACTTATCCAAAATCCATTTGAATAATGAGAAAGAACAACCCCTTCTGGTTCTAATCTTAAGTTATTTAGACTATCAAAAACTAGTTTTGAAGGAGGCATTTTTGAAATTCTATTTATATGAGATATTCCAGAGAAAATAAGACCAAAAACAAATATTAAAATTATAAAATTTTTAATTAATCTGCTCTCCCATTTTTTCTTCATTAAATAAATTAAACCAACAGAAGCCAATACAATCAATAAAAAATTCAAATAAACAATAAGCCATGTTAAATAAAAAGATAATACTATAAGAACAATAAATAAAGTATAAATTAACAGATTTTTATATTTCTTTTTCCAAACAACAAACAAACCAGAAATTCCAAGCAAAATACTAAATAAACTAACTCCAAATTTCCCACCAAAATCAGATATAAAGTTTTGAAAAGCAAAATTTACTCCTTTTTCACTAACTTTAAAATCAAGTAATTCAGGTAATCCATATGAAAGAATCATTGGAAGATACTGTACTAAAGAAATTATTGACACTAATAAGAGCATAAAAAAGAATGGTTTAAGTTTTTTCTTTGTAGATAATAAATAAATAAAAAAGAAAAATAATCCTATGAAAGCATCAGGAATACTAAATAAAGGTATTAAAAGAAAAGTCATTAAAGAAAAGAACTTCTTATTTCTAAGATATAATAAAGACGATAAAAGGATTAAAAAGACAGGGATTATATGATCATTCAAAGTAGTAAAAGTATAAATAAAAGGTGGAGAAATTACTAAAAGAAATAAACTAATATCTGTTAATCTTTTATCAACTTTAAATTCTTGAAGCAACATAAAAAAAATCAAAAAAGAAAATACTCCAATAAGTATGGGTAAAATTTTTGAAAAAGTATTAATTGGAATATTAAAAATTAGATTTGGTACTGCCAAAAAAGTAGCCAATCCAGGAATTAATGGCATCATCCTCCCACCGTAAAGATAATTATCTTCTTTAGGTAACCAGAGCTTATCTGAAATTTGTTGAGCAATTCTTGTATGATAATAACTTATATCTTCTGCTAATGGTTCTCCATTTATTTCTCTCAATATTAAAGGAAATACTAAAACAACCATACAAAGCAAAGGTATTGCTATTAGCTTAACATTCTCTAACTTGATAGATTTTTGGTTCTTCATATTTTCTTATCCTAAAACATTTTTTATCTACAGCATAACTTAATTCAGTAATGTTATATTTTTCTTTTGTTTTCTCTGATAAAAAGATATAATCAACATCATATTTTTGTAAAAGATCTAATGCTTTAAATTCAGATTTTGTTGTATAAATTTGATCAACATCTTCTAATCTTTCTCCAGGATCTGGTGCTAATAAAAATAAATCATCCAAAACATTTGATTTTTTAGTAATTTGTGAAATAAGGTGCCCTTCTTCTAATGGAGCCAATACAACTGCTTCCTCTTCTATATTTAATTTAAACCAGAGTAATGCTTCAATATCTTTTTCAGTAGGTATATTTTTTACTGTTTTATTAGCAGAAATCACAAAAGGTATAGCTAAAGAAACTATAACTAAAATAACTAAAATAACAGAGAAATGTTTTTGTAAGTGGGAAAATTTTGTTAATTTTAAATAATTAAAGAAATTTTTAATGGTTAAAGAGGAAAGAATAACTAATGTTAAACCTAAAAAAAGTAAACCATCTGCTATACTAATTAATTTTAAAGTTAAAAGTAATAGTGTTGAAAGAATTACACCACCCAATAAAAAGAGGTCATTTCTTTTTTTACGAAATAATCCAAAGAAGATTGCAATAAAACCAAAAACTACAGGCAAAATTCCAACTTCATAAAGGATTGTCATAATATTTATATCTTTAAAATATTCTAAAAAAAGTTGTACAGGTGTATTACTCCAAATTGTATTAAAACCATAAAGTAAAAAAGCTTCTTTATATATTAAAAACTGTATCAAAAAAGTTGTTAAAATAACAAAAAATATTGCTTCTTTATTTGTTGCCCTTAAATTCCAAGATTCTGATATCACTAATAAAAAATAAATAATTAAAGAAAAGACAATCAAAAAGGCAGTAGAATGAGTTAAAGGTAATAAAACACTAAATATTACAAGATAAGGTAAATAACTTCTTTCTTCTCTTATCTTGATCATACAATAGATCATAAAAAAGAAAATAGGTAATACAAAAGAATAAATAGAAATAGTATTCAAAATTTTACTTGCAAATAAAGGTATAAAACCAGCCATTAAAGCTGTTAAAAGAGAAGCCCTTACATCTTTAGTTAATTCTTTTGAAATTAAGTAAACAATTATAACTAAAGAAGATATTAAAATTTCTGGAATTAATTTAGCTACAAGATTAATCGGTAAAAAAAGACTAAAAAAAGCTAAAAAATAATTAGAAAATGGGGGGTAAAGTACAGGTCTTCCAGAATAACTTAATCCATCAAAATATATTGGTTTTCCTGTTTCTAAAATATTCTCTGTATTTCTTAAATGAAAATAAGCTAGATCTTCACTAAAAAAATCAGTTTGAAAAACAAAGAAGAGTCTAAGGGAGAGGGTTAAAAGAAAAATTAAAATTAATAAAACAAACTCTTTTTTAAGTTTAAACATTTTTAAAACATTTTTTTAATACTATCTTTCACAATATTTTCTTCTAATCTAGGCTTCATCTCATTTTTACTTATATTAAAATAATCATAGAATGTTTTTGTTAATTTTAGTAATCTTGTTCTTCCTTGTCTTTCAGCAGAAATAAAATTCTGTTCTTTTAATTCTTTTATATGAATATAAGCTGAATTCCCTCTGACTTTTATTACTTCAGCTTGTTGAACTGGCTGTTTGTAAGCAATAATTGCCAATGTTTTCATTGTAGGCGACTCTAACTCAGAGTCAGAAACCAGTTGATTAGTTAAATAACCATATTCATTTCTAATATTTAATTTCCATTTATTATTTTCTTCTACAAATTCTAAAGATGTATCTCTATTTTTATAATCTTCTTTTAATTCTAAAAGTGCTTTCTTTACATATCCAATTGAACCAACACCACATAATTTTGCTAATTCATCAACACTAATAAATCTTCCAATAGTAAATAAGATTGCTTCTATTTTATTTTTACATTCTTGTATTTTCATTTTCATGAAAGCTCATACCTTAATATTGCAGCAATTCCTCCTAAATCTTTTAATTGATTTCCTTCTTTAGTTTCTGTTGAAATCATTTCAATTCCAGTACCCATATTTTCAGCAATATCTTCCAATTGCTCCGTTACATCATCTTCTAATGAGTCAGATAATAAAAGTGTTTCTACTGCACCAATTTCTAAAGCTTTTTTAACCTCCTTTAAACCATATGCTACTTTCCCAGGATTTTTTGCCAGTAGTTCTAAAAATTTTTGTACAACTATTTTCTCTTTAATTATACTTTCTTCTGCAAGTAAATCATGACTCTTATCTACTAACTCATTTAGTCCAAATTCTCCAGTATATCCTAAATCCTTTAAACCAAGAACTTTCTTCTTTACTTCATTATTCAAAAAATTACCATCAAAAAATGATTCTTTAGTTGGACCTGGTCCCCCTATTAAAATCCCCTTAAGTTCTTTCATGTTTAAGAATTCTTTATTTGCCTCATCACCAATACGTTTATAAAATTCCTTTGCCATTCCTTCCCTAATACGAGCAAATCTAGCAGCTGATTGCCCACCAGTCTTAAATTTTCCAGGAACTCCAGAGGTCAATTTTCTAACTTCTTTTACTGTAGTACCCTTCAACAAACCAATATTACCTTCTCTTCTATCTAAAACAATTAAACCATAAACTTCTTTATTATCCATCATATCTTTTAATAATTCTAAAGCAAATTTCTGATCACATCTGTAAATTCTAGTTTGCAATGGTTCAGGAGGTTCAATAGATCTAACTTCTATATCAATAGCTCCTTCTTTACTAGAAAAATTACCTGCAAAAACAGCCAACCCATTTTTTGGTGTTTTTTTAAACAATCTTAAATGTCTAATTATCTTTTCCAAAGAATCAATAACATTTTTTCTTGTTCTTGCATCTTTAATATTAGAAGCAGTACCTTGTTCTTGTTGTAAGTGACCTATAATTTTATTCAAATCATAACCAACAGGAATATAAACTGAAACTAATTCAGTATGTCTACCTTTGATATTCTCTAATTCTTGAATAAATTTCTTAAATTTACGATTTCGTTTAACAACCATATTTAGATTATTGAGAAGCTGATTTATAAATTTTGTCAAAATTTGACATTAAATTTTCCTTGTTTAATCTCTTTTGCATTCGTAATCGCTTTTAAATCTTTCAAAAATGCCTTAAACTTAGTTTTATTTAAAGTCAATATTATTTCAGATTTTAATGATTTATTATGCTTAGATTTAAATTGCCTTACCTTAGAAATAATTCTAATGGCCTCATCTCCAAGTTTTTCCATTTTCTCATCCATAAATTTTTTCTCATATTTTGGCCAATCTGAAATATGAATAGATTTTTTCTTTTCTTTTTTAGAAAAATAACTTTGATAAATTTCTTCTGTAATGTGTGGCATCACTGGTGCAAATAATTTTAAGATATTCAATAAAGAATTGTACAAAACAAATTGTGCTGATTGTTTTGCTTGTTTTCCTCTTTTATCGGGGTTGTAAATTCTATCCTTAATAATCTCCAAATAGTAA